>DATKWP010000574.1:0-14729 GCA_035529535.1 Anaerolineae bacterium
CCGATGTAAAAACCGTGTAGCCATTGCCGGTCGGTGCCGTAGATGTCCTTGTACTCGATGAGTACGATGATCGGGCACTCGGAACTGAGCGTGCCGCAGCCGCCGTAGCCGACGATGTTCTCGTCTACGATCTGCACCACCATGTGCAGTTCTAGCGACGTGAAATCGCGTACGTCATAGTTCACCCTCTGCCGGATGCCCACTTCGGCGTGGTTACTGCCGCTGCGGTAGAAATTGGCGACCTCTCGCCCTTCGTTGGTGACGATGCTGACGGTACCCGGAGGATCCTCGTCCTGCTGGTTGTAAGCGACCCATCCGCTCTCCAACGGGGCCTGAAAGTCGCCGTTGACGATCAGGTCGCGGGCCGCAGGCAGCGGGCCAACGATCTGTCCGCCGTCCTGCTCGCTGTACACGATGGCGCGCTCCGAGCGGTCCAATTGCACGACCTGCCTGCCCTGGCTGGTGATCTCGGCCTCTCCGTTGCGTACCGTGGCCTCCATCGTCGTTCCGTTGACCTTGACCTCGTAGCTGCCTTCGGTCAACGTGGCCACCCCGTGCGGGGTTTGCACTTTGACGACGGTGGGCCGGCCGTCGGGGTCGCGGGAGGCGCTGATGCGCACCCGGCCCGTCCTCACGTCCAGCGTCACCTGGTGGGGCAGGTGGCTGGCGGCGAAGCGCGGAGAGCGCGCCTCGACCAGTACGACCTGTGTGTTGTCGTACAGTTGGACGGTGGCCACGATGGTGCTCTCATCCCTGGAGACGTGCATCACCAGCCGGCCGGCTGTGGCGTAGGTGGCCAGGATGCTGCGCTCGGGGATGTCGTCGCGCTGGTCGTCAACGGCAACCGGTTGGCCTCGCCCGGCCAGCGTGACGCCCAGCGGCCCCCGCTGTACCTCGAGCGTCACGTTTTGCGGCACCAGGGTGTAGAGAATGTAGGAGCGGATGCCCAGTGGCACCGCTACGGCCAGGCTGATGCACGCGAAGAGCGATGCCAGCAGGACGATCCAGGCCAGCCGCTCGGGGTTTTTTCTCATATATACCGCACCTTGAAGCGCTCGAATTCACCGGTGGGAGTCTCCCACTCGATGTTCACTTTCTCCACCACTGCCGAGGGGGAACCGCGCTGCAGGAAAGCCAGGAACTCGTTGAGCGCCTCGCGCCCTCCCTCGGCCACAGTCTCCACCGCGCCGTCCCAGCGGTTCGCTACCCACCCGACCAGGCCCAACCGTTGCGCGGCGTGGACGGTATAGTAGCGGAAATTGACTCCCTGCACATATCCTTGGACGGTGGCGTGCAAGCGCGCTTCTGCTTCCGGTCGCTTCTCCACGCCCATACGAGTTTCCCTTTCCCGATCCGCCGCGCGTTACTGCGCGCGCATCCTGCTAATCCGTGTTCCTACCCCGCCGTCCGCCAATCCCGCTCCGATCCGCCAATCCTGCTAATCCTTGTTCTTGGCCCGCTGGTCGAAGCGATGCAGGCCCGCCTCGCGCGCCTCGCCCAGGGCCTGCTCGTACTCCGCCCCCGTGATGGGACGGTCGAGTGGCGGCATGCCCCCAGCCTTGTAGCAAGGCCGGTACTGCTCCATCACGTTGATGTACGTGTCCAGGGAAACCGCTTGCGCCAGGAAGCGTGCGCACTGGGCTGTCCCGGCCAACCCCTCAGGCAGTACCAGGTGGCGGACCAGCAGCCCCCGCCACGCGATGCCCTGCTCATCCATCCTCAGGTCGCCCACCTGCCGGTGCATCTCCTTCACGGCGGCCTGGTTCACCGCCGGGTAGTTCCTGACCCTGGAATACCGGTAGGCGACCTCCTCGTCGGCGTACTTGATGTCCGGCATATAAATGTCCACCACCCCGTCCAGCAGCGCCAGCCCCGCCAGCGAGTCGTACCCACCGCTGTTCCAGACCAGCGGCAGGCGTAGCCCTGCCTGGGCGGCGACCAGGACAGCGGCCAGGATCGGAGCCGTCACGTGGGTGGGGGATACCAGGTTGATGTTGTGGCACCCCCGTTCCTGGAGCGCCAACATCATGGAGGCGATATCCTCCGGCTCCGCCTCTTCTCCGTATCCCAGTTGGCTGATGTCATAGTTCTGGCAGAACTGGCAGTTCAGGTTACACCAGGCGAAGAAGATCGTGCCGGAGCCACGAGTCCCGCGCAGCGGGTCCTCCTCCCCCAGGTGGGGGCCGAAACTGGACACTACCGCCCGCGTCCCGGTATGGCACGTTCCCGGCTGCTCGTAGCGGTCTGTGCGGCACTCCCGGCCGCACAAGTCACAGCCGTGCAGCCGCTCGTAGGCGGCCTGCACGCGCTGGCTCAGTTCCCCTGTGTGCAGCAATGCCAGGTAGGCGGGTTCGAGAGCCCCCCGGATGCTTCCGGATGTACCGGATGTTCCGGATGTACCCATCCGCCCCGTCCGCCCCATCCGCCTCATCCGCATCGCGCGACTACCAGTGCACGGGTACTTGACAGGTACGCCACCGGCGGTCGTGGTACTGGACGTAGCCATTGTGGCGGCCGAACTGGTACACCTGCCACGTCACCTGCACGTCTTGACGGCAGTACGCCATCACTTTGTCCAGCAGCCCCTGCCGGAACCAGTGCACGGCCTGTATCCCGTCCCCGCTCTTGTGCTCTCCCAGCGTGGCCGCTGCCACGTCGTCGAGCTTGGGTCGCCAGCCCAGTGCCTGGTGCAGGTCCTGCAACATGTCCACCGTCGGCAGGTTGGACAAGGGGTCAAGCGTGTAGGCGCGCAGGACCTCGTAATCGAAGCGCAGCAGGTTGTAGCCGACCACCAGGTCTGCCCCACGCAGCGTGGCCACCAGTTGCTCCACCTCTGGCTCTGTATAACAGCGGTAGATGTCCATGGCGGCGCTGTAGGTCACCGCCACCGCCAGGCGCATGTCCCGGATATTGGACCAGCCGCCCACTTCCTCCGCCACGTATTGGGTCTCCAGGTCGAAGACGACGATGTTGCGCATGTGCCCCCCCTGCTATCGCCAGCGGACTCTGCCCGGCGGAATACGACGAGACTGATCCCCTCGGCGAGTGCCACCCAACATAGGTACTGCCACCAGTATACTCAATATCCATAGCCCTACCCACACGCCCACCCGCTCCACCAGCGCTCGCCAGGGGGTCTGGGGCTCCAGGCTGGCCCGCCAGGTGGTCTCCAGTCCGCCCAGGCTCACGTTCAGCCCCTTCTGGACTCCCCTCGTGCAACTGGCTCCGTCGGCGTAGGTTGCCAGTAGGGCCCGTATCCCCTGGACGCCATACCGCTCGCTGATGAATCGTACCAGGCTATCGCTTTCGGCGTAGGCCAGAAATGCGTCACTGGAATCAGGCGAGAAAGGGACGCACAGATCCTCTATGGGGATCAATCGTCCCTGGGCACGGGCTTCCTCGAGTGCCATCGCGTACTCCGGCGTGGGCAATCGCTCGTTCGCGGTGGCCAACCCCTCGTCCAGCCACTTGGGGACATACCTGTAGCCGGCCGGCGTCACCGCCTGATAGACCAGCAAGTGGGTGATCTCGTGGGGCAGATAGCGCTTCATGCGCGAGGTATAGCCTTCCTCGAACGGAATCGGCACGACCACCACCCCCAGTTCGGGGTGGGCCTGGCCGCTCACCCACTCTCGCCCGGTCAACATCATCGCCGCATCCAGGTTCGGTTGTGCGTCGTAGATGTAAATGTCAATGGACTTGGGCACCCGGGTGCGCAGTTCTGCGCTGCTCTCCTCCGCGCTGGCCCGCGCAATGTCCAACGCGGCCTGGCCAAAGGCCGGGTCACCGTGCCCTTCGATCCAGTGGACGGTGAAGCCCTCACTGCCGGCTTGCTGCCAGCGGAAGCGGTTGTCCGTGTACTGGAAATGCTGGGGCTCAGTAGCCAGGCTGTTGCCCGCCGTGTCCTCGATCTGCCACCAGAAGGCGACCGTAGCGAACGCAGGCAGTGGGGAGCGACGCAACTCGTGTACGTAGTTGGCGCTCACTTGGCGGCCGGGCTCGATGGCCATGGCCACCGATTCCGCCTGCTCGTCGCCGGTGGCGTGGAAGAACAGGTAGACCCGGGCAATGTCAGCGTCGGAGGTGGCCTGCAACGTGAAGGTGATCTGCTGGGCGAAGCTGTAGCTGACCCGGCTTTCGACCACCGTGATGCCCGCCGCCGCGGTGGCAGGCACAGCCAACCACACCCCTACCACCACCGCCACTACCACCAATCCCGCGCTCACCCGCCACTGATTACCCGCCAATCTCCAATCTCCAATCCCTATGCTCTATTCTCCATTCACTCACCACTCCGGCTCCTTCGCCAGCCGGCCCAACAGTTCCGACAGGTCTCCATGCATAAACTCCAACTCGTCCAGGGCTGCCTCGGCTGCGACCCGCGTGGCCTCGTCCCTGGCGCGGCAGTAGCGCTCCAGGATGCGCCGCGCCCGATCTCCCCCGATCTGTCCCAGGGCCCACAGGGCCGCTTCCTGCACTTCGGGGTCCGTATCCTCGGCCAGTTCCTCCAGTTCGGGCACCGCCTCTGTCACCTGCAATTCGCCGCAGGCCCGGGCCGCTTCGTAACGCAGTTCTGGATTGGGGCTGAACAGTTTCTGCCGCACCTGATGGGCCCAGTGGGGATCGGCGCTGCGCCCCATGGCGAAGACCGCGCTGGCATTCGTCTTGTCGTCCTCCGGCACGGCGTAGGCCCGGCGGATCAACTCTGCCACCGCCTCGTTGCTCACGTAGGCCAGCGACTCCAGGGCTCGCCGGCGCACTTCCACATCCTCTTCCACGTCTCGACACGCGGCCAACAGCGCCTCGTAGGCAATGGCCTGGGGAGCGGGACGGATTTTCTCCAGTTCACCTAGCAAGATGAAGCGGCCCAGCGACGTGGCCGCGGCCATGCGCACGATGGCGGCCTCATCTTGTCGCACGGCAGCCGCCAGCAGCGGCACCAGGCGCACGTCCTCATCCTCCCACAGCCCTTCGACCGCCGCCGCCCGCACCTCGGCGTCCTGATCCTCCAATCCCATGCGAAAGAGCGCCCCAAAGTCCGCCTCAAAGTCCGCCTCCGCCACTTCCACCAACCGTGCGACCAGCCGTTGCCGCAACTCGACCGGCAGGTTCAGCCACACCTCGCGTACCTGCGCCACGTCGGCGGCCTCCAGGCCCGCAAGGGTATATAGCGAGGCCACGGCGGGCATTTCAGCCCGTGCGCGCAACTCGTCAAGCAGCCCGTCGAGCGGACGTTTCATCTCACTTGACTTTCCACAAGCCCCCCACGCAGTGGGGGGTTCGGTGACAGCCTACCCACGCTATCTGAGCCACGACCACGGTATAATCGGATTGATGAAATCCTGCAGCATCACGAAACCCATCAGGCTGACCAGGACCACCAGCCCGATGAAATGGACCATCGCTTCGTGTTCCGCCGACACCCGGCGACCACGCACGGCCTCGATGAGCACGAAGAGGATCCGCCCGCCGTCGAGTGCTGGCAGCGGCAGCAAGTTGGTCAGCCCCAGCGCCAGGCTGATCAGCGCCGCCGTCTGTAACACCGGGAACGGCAGGCCCCACGCGATGCTCTGCTGCAGCGTAAAGGCCAGCACCCCGCTGATCCCCACCACGCTCGCCGGGCGCGCCTCCTGAGGGGTGATTTCTCCCTTTGCCAGGCGGGCCGGCATCTGCACGGTCATCGCGATGGCAGTGCCGATGTCGGCGATCCCGGCTTGCAGCGCATCGGGCAGACGATAACGCCGTAGTGCGCTGCGATCCGGCCAGGAGGCCATCCAGATGCCCAACCGGCCATACCCTTCTGGAGTTCGCTCTGGCGTGGCCATAAACGTCAGCGCCTCCCTCCCGCGCAGGACGGCCAGTTCGACCGGCTGCTCCGCCATGCCCCGGATGATCTGCTGTAACTGCGCCATTCCTTCCTCGATGCGCTCTCCGCCCGCGGCCAGGATGACGTCGCGCGGCTGCAGCCCTACCGCCTCGGCCGGGCTGCCGGGTTCTATCTGCGAGACTTGCACTACCCATTTCTCTGGGTAGCCACTCGCATAAGCGCCGGTGATCAGCATCAGCGCGACGATGATGTTGAACACGGCTCCGGCCGCCAGCACCGCCACCCGCCAGCGTTTGGGTTGCGCGGCCAGGCTGCGCTGGTCAGTAGGGTCCTCCTCGCCGGTCAGTTTCACGAACGCCCCCATGGGCAACAGGTTCAGGCTGTATAACGTCCCCGGCTCCATCTCAGTCACCTCGCCGCGCAAATGCAGGCCCTCGTCCGCGAGGCCCTCGTCCGCGCGCTCCGGCCCGGACGTCGTGCCCTCAATTGGATCGCGTGGATCGTGGACGATCAGCCGCCGCAGGAAGTAAGCGCCGTCCTCGCTGCGCTGCACGGTGGCGTCCACCCTGGCCCCTACCCTCAGTCCAGGCGGTAGCCGGAAGCCTGCCGGGATGATCGCGCGCACGTTCCCGATGGAGAAATCACCCTTACCACGCCACAGTTTCAACAGGCGTGGTGGAAAGCCGAGCCCGAACTCTTCGACCCTCACCCCCGCCCACTTGGCGAGGATAAAATGGCCCAGTTCGTGCACCAGGATGATCGGCCCCAGCACTACGATCAGCGTGCCGGCCAACCAGAATACGACGTTCATCCATTCCATGATCTATCTTCTCAGTCAAAAGCGGGCGCTTGCCACGCCCGCCTCCCTTTCTCTAGATTTGTGTCGAGCAGGCGAACCTTGCTACCCGTATTATACTCTCAGCCGCTCAAACCTGCAATCCGCAATCCGCAATCCCCAATCCCTAATCCCTATCCTCCAAAAACCCCACTACCTTCCCCAACACCTCCCCCGCCGCCAGCCCATCCGTCTGGACGTACAGGTCTGCGTGCTGCCGGGCGTGCCGCAGCCGGTGCGCCAGTTCCCCCCACCAGCCTGGTCCGGCCTCGGTACGCCTCCGTTGGCGGGCCACTTCCCAGGACACGTCCAGGTAGATCAGCACGTCGGGTTGGGTGATGCGCTGCCACATGGCGGGCACGTAAGAGTGCTCCTGCGCCACCTCTCGCACCTGGTACCCCCGCTCCCGCAACGCTCGGACGAGCAACGATTTGCCCGCGGCACACGGGCCGACTACCGCAATCAGCGGGCGCCCTTCCCGTCCAGTCTCTTTCACCGGCTCCTGGGCTTCTCTCTGGAAAGCAGGCGCGCCAGCCACGGACGGCGCGCCTGGCCGTCCCCCTCTTGCCGGCAAGCGCTGGCTTGCTCGCCGCCCATCTCGCGCACCCTGGCCAGCGCCCCCAGCGCAGCGAACACCACCAGGCAATCCCCGGCCCGCAGTGTGCTCTCTGAGGCCGGGTGCAGGTCGAGCCGCTCCGGCCCCTTGTGCAAGATGATCGTGACGTCGAGTTCTTGCTCCACCTGGGCGATTGTGCGTCCTTCCAGCGCCGAACCTTCCTGGATCGTGACCCGCGCCACGTTCAGCAACACGTCGTCCACGTAGAACGAGTAGTCAATCTGGGTCCGTGTGGCAGCCGCCGCGAAGATGGGGGCTGCCAGCGCCGACGTGCTAAAGGCGGTGTGGATGCCAAATCCCCCTCGCACCCTCTCCGCCAGTTGCGAGTCGAACATCCGCAGCACTACCTTGATGTCGGGATTCAGTTCTCTGGCGTCGAGCGCGATGTCCAGGTTCGTCAGGTCGTCCTGGGTGCAGGCGACGATGGCTGATGCTTCCCGCACGTGCGCCTTGTCCAGCATCTCTCTCTGCCGGGCATTGCCCACCAATACGGGCACGTCCAGCTCGTGCAACTCTTCCAGGAACGGGCAGGCGGCATTCTGTTCGATGCCGACTACCTCTTCTCCCAGCCGGAGCAGCTCTTTCACCACCCGGTAGCCCACCTTCCCCAGGCCACACACCACGATATGGTCGCGGTAGGTCGAAGCGATAGCCACTTCCCAGGCCTCCTTTCGCTCACGCCGGTTGAACAGCGCCACGCCAAAGCGCAGGACGCCGTCGGCGGCGACGGCCAGCCCGATGATGGGCACCACGTAGAACAAGAACTGGACTGCTGGAACCCGGGGCAGCGGCACCACGTGCTCCATAAACATGAGGGTGAAGGTAGCGTGCAGCGCTTCCGCCCAAGTAAGGCGTTGCCCGGTCTCGGGATAGACGTAGAAAAAGCGCAACGCCAGAGTGCCCCCGCCCAGGAGTATGGTAAAGGCAAACAGAGAGACGCGGAACTGCCGTACCAGCACCCGCGTATCGCGCCACAGCGCTCGCAGGTAACGCCGAAGGTGGTGAGATTGCCTTTTGTCTCTCACAGCGGGAACCTGAGTGCCAGTCGCCGCACGCCGTCCCCCGGCTGGTCCACGACGCGTAACGCCAGTACGCTGATGTCGTCCTGCGGCCGCCCTTCGTCCAGGGCCAGGGCCCGCTCAAACAGGCCATTGGCCACCTGTTCGGCGCTTGCTTTCTCCTCTGCCAGCAGTTCGCGTACCGCCGCCGGTACGTCGAAGACACGGCTAGAGCGCGCTCCGGCCATCTCCAACCCGTCCGTGTACACGACCACCACCATCCCGGCGGCCAGTTGCACCTCGGTAATCTGCGGCTTCGTGCCCCGCTTCACCCCGATCGGCTCCGACGGCTCGTCGAGCAGCCTGACTCCCTGGTCGAGGGTGAACACGATGGTGGGGCAGTGACTGTTCCGCGAAAGCACCAGCGTGCCGGAAGTCAGGTCTATCGAGAGGATGTTGAGCGTGGCCGAGACCTGGCCGCCTTTGTAGGTGTAGAGGTAATCGTGGGCTGCCCGCGCGGCTGCTCCATCCCGTACTCCTTCTGCCAGTTCGGAGACCGCCTTGCGGGCCACCAGGTTGCTGATGGCTTTGGCCGCCCGTCCTGAACGCTGGCCGTCCACCAATACGAAGGACAGGCCGCCGTGCGGGCGTTCGATCATCTCCAGCGTGTCCCCACTCTCGCTGGTGGCCCACTTGCCCACTTTTGCTACGGCGACTTCGATTTCCATGCGCCAGGTCTGTCAAGAGGATAAATTGCGGCTAATGGCGGCCAATACGACCTGGATCTCCACTCCGGGCGCGATCTCGATGCGGGCACGGTTCTCTTCGGCGTTCATGTACGTCAGTTTGCCGATGATCCCGCCCACGGTCATCACCTCGTCGCCCACGCGCATTTCGGCCATCTGCTTTTGGCGCCGCCGCCGGGCCTGCCACTGTGGCCAAATCATCAGCACGCTGAGCAGTACGAGGCCAATCGCCAAGATGACAACTTGTTGTGTATCCACGGTTGTGCTCCTATTCTTGATTTGCTGAAAGCCTGCGCGAAAACCTTCGCAGGTTTATCCCGCGCAAGGTTCTTGCTCTACCAACTGCAGGGCAGCCCTCTGCCCAGCGTATATTATACTCCGCTTGAAGTTGTGGGCAAGGTTTGAAGTATTCCTGCGCTGTGCTATAATTCCACAGGGGTTGCGTATGAGCCTGGCCTTCCTGACACCTCAAATCTGGGAATATCCTCTCCTGGCGCTCTACGTCCTGTTGACGTTGGCCCTGCTCGCCTGGGCCTGGCGCGATTTCGCGCGGTTGAACTGGCGCCGGTTGCTCCTGTTCCTGGGCCTCCTCGTAGCGCCCGTGCTCGTAGCGGCCTTGATCGCCCGTGCTGGGTTGGTAGTCCCGTTCTCTCTGCCAGACCTGCTGCCGCCTCCCAGTGTGCCCGCCCAACCCGCCCAGCCGTTCGCCTCCCTGCTGGCGTTGCCGGTGCTCGTGGCCGGGGCCTGGTTGGGCGCTGCCCCGGCCCTGTTGGTGGGATTGGTCGGCGGCATCTTGCGGGCCGGCATGACGACGGGCGGGATTGCAGATCCCTTTCATTTTGCCTTCTTTGGCTTTCTGGTCGGGCTGTTTCTGCGCCAGGACTATCGGGGCCGCTTGCCGCTTCTCGTGCGCCAGCCCTTCGTCGCCGGGCCGTTGGCCATCCTCTTCGCCTCGTTGGCCCTGCTGGTCTCCATATTGGCTCATACCGCCGAGGCAGGGCTGGTCGGACTTGACTACGCAGTCACGCTGACGGAGGCGCACCTGGGCCCCCTGCTGTTGGAAAGCCTCGGCGCTGCCCTGCTGGTCCAGGCCATCTACCTGCTCTTCCCACGTCTGCAGCCCGTCCATGGGACGCACCGCTTCCCTCCCTACAGCCGCACCCTGAATCGCAGGCTCCTGTTCCTGTTCGTGCCCCTCGTACTGGCAATGACCCTGGTGTTGGTCTACGCCGTGACGACGACGACGCTGCGGGTGACGACCCTGTACGTGGTGGACGAGATGGCGCGGGACGCCAACAGTGCTGCGGAGGACATCCCGTTCCTTATCCACACCGGCCAGGGGTTGGTGGTCGAGTTCGCCAACGACGACGCGCTGTGGCGTGGCGACCCGGCCAACCTGGAGAATCGCCTGCAGAGTAACCTGCGCACGGTGCCGTTCTTCTACCAACTGGTGTTGTTTGACGCCACCGGGCAGCGCGTGGCCACGTATCCTCCGGCCTCGACCGGCGATCCCGAACTGACGGAACAGGAGCAGGTCAGCCTGCAGCGTGTGCTGGAGACCGGGGCTCCGCAGATCAGCCCCGCGCACCGCCTGCCAGGGGGGGACGTGATCCTTTCGTTCCTGGCACCGGTGGAGGACGTCGTGACCGGCAATCGCTTCGGAGCGCTGTTGGGGCGTACGCGCCTCGACATCAACCCGATCATGATGCGGGTGCTGGCCAGCCTGCAGCGCACGCGCGAGCGTGGCGAAGGGTTCGTGGTAGATTCAGATGGCCGCATCGTCGCCCACAACGATCTTGGCATGGTGCTCACCGAGTGGCGCGTGGACGAGAACCGCCCCCGCATCGCCACTGTGCTGCGAGGCTGGGCCTACGAGAGCCGCAGCCCCATAGACAACACCCGCCAGTTGGTCTACTACTTGCCGGTGGAAGGCTACCCCTGGTCGGTCGTGATTCGTCTTCCTTACAAAGTCGTGCTCGAGCAGGCCACCCAGATTGCCACCCCCCTGCTGCTGCTCCAGGTGCTGCTGGGAGGTGGGTTGGTGGTCGTCATCCCCCTGGTCACCCGCTGGCTGACCCGGCCACTCACGCAATTGGCCGCTGCCGCAGACCGCATTGCGGAGGGCGATCTCGCCCAACCGGTACGGGTGCCTGGCGACGACGAAGTTGCCCGCGTCGGCCACGCCTTCGATGGCATGCGGGTGCGGTTGAAGGACCGCCTGGAGGACCTCTCGTTGCTGCTCCAGGTCAGCCAGGCGGTATCGGCCACGCTCGAGCTGCCCAAGGGCATCCCGTTCATCCTGGAAGGGGCCTTGACGGCCACCGATGCCCAGGTGGCGCGGGTGGTCCTGCTTTCGTCGGTAGCGGGCACCCCCCAGGTGGTCATGGCGCGCGGCGAACCGCGCGAGGGGCTGGGGGCCCTCGACCGCGCCCTCGCCACGGCTGCCCGCCACGCCGAATCCCCCCTCGTCGTGCAAAACCTGGCCCGCGCCAGAACCCTCGCCGAGCCTGAGGTGCTGGAAGGTCCCATCAAGACCGTCGTGGCCCTGCCCGTGCGTACCAAAGACCAGGTGCTGGCCGTGATGTGGGTGGGATATGGTGCGGTCCGCCAGTTCGAAGCATCGGAGGTTGGCCTGCTCTCCACGCTCGCCAGCCAGATGGCGGTGCTGATCGAGAATGCGCGCCTGTTCCAGGCCACCGAAGGAGGCAGACGGCGGCTGGAGGCCATCCTGACCAGTACCACCGACGCCGTGTTGGTCACCGATCGCGAGGATCGCGTCCTACTGGTCAATCCCGCTGCAGAACGGGCCTTCCACGTCGTCGCCGGCACCGTCGCCGGCCAAAAGATCGGTGAAGCAGGGTTGGCCCCGATCCTGGTGCGGATCCTGGAAGAGCCTTTGACGCCCAGCGAGGCCTTGACCAGGGAGGTCCCGCTGCCCGATGGCCGGATCTGGTATGCCAACGTTTCGGCTATTTTGAGTGCGGACGGTGAACGGATCGGCCGTGTGGCCGTGATGCGCGACATCACCCACCTCAAGCAACTGGACGAATTAAAGTCCGAGTTCGTCGCCACCGTCTCCCACGACCTGCGCGCGCCGCTGACCTTCATGCGCGGCTACGCCACCATGCTGCCGATGGTGGGTGGGCTCAACGATAAGCAGCGTGAGTACCTGGAAAAGATCCTGCGCGGCATCGGCCAGATGGGGGAACTGATTGACGACCTGCTCGACCTGGGGCGCATCGAAGCCGGGGTGGGGCTGGAGCGTAAACCCTGCCACCTGGGCGTGGTCCTCGTCGAAGCGGTGGACAGCGTGCGCGCCCGCGCCACCTCCGTCAAGGGGCTCACCCTGCGCCTGGAGTCGGCGGAAGACGTGGCCATCATCTCGGGTGATGCGGCCCTCTTGCGCCAGGCCGTCACCAACCTGGTGGACAATGCCCTCAAGTACAGCCCCAACGGCGGTACCGTCACCGTGGGGCTATCGCTCCGCAACGGCCAGGCCGTGATCCGCGTTGCCGATACGGGGATCGGCATCGCCCCGGAGGACCAGGTGCGCCTGTTCGAAAAGTTCTACCGCATCAAGCGGCGCGACACGGTCAACATCCGGGGGACTGGCCTGGGCCTGGCCATCGTCAAGTCCATCGTCGAGCGGCACGGCGGAAGGGTGTGGGTAGAGAGCGAACTGGACAAGGGGAGCACGTTCTACATCAGTCTGCCCTTGAATGAGCCGGGGTCACCGAAAACGGCGGCCCCTCAATGAAACGGCGAGGTGTTGCATGGCGCTGCAGATTGGCATCGTAGGCTTGCCCAACGTAGGCAAGTCCACTCTCTTCAATGCCCTCACGCGGGCGGGCGCTGTGGTGGCTGCCTACCCCTTCACCACCATTGAACCCAATCGGGGCGTCGTGGCGGTGCCCGATCCACGGCTGGAATCGCTGGCGGCCCTGGTGGGACCGCAACAGGCCACCCCGGCTACGGTCGAGTTCGTGGATATTGCGGGCCTCGTGCGGGGTGCCCATCGCGGCGAGGGGTTGGGCAACCAGTTTCTCGGCCACGTCCGCACCGTAGACGCCATTGCCCTGGTCTGCCGCTGTTTCTCTGACCCCGACGTCCCCCACGTCGAGGGAACGGTGGACCCGCTGCGTGACCTGGAAGTGCTCGACCTGGAACTGATCCTGGCTGATCTGGAGGTGCTGGAGCGGCGCCTGGACAAGGTGCGCTCGGCCTCCAAGGCCAGGCCGCGCGACTATGCCGCGGAGTTAGAGAGGCTGGAAGAATTGCGCGCGCGCCTCCAGGCCGGGGAACGCGCCGCGCTCTGGGCGGCGCGCGGGGAGGCCGAGGCAGCCCTGGCCCGCGAAATGTGCCTGCTCACCGCCACCGAGCGCATCTACGTGGCCAACGTCGGCGAGGCGGACCTCCCCGCTGGCGGCCCGCTGGCCGAGGCAGTCGCGCGCGTGGCCGCCTCACAGGCCGCTCCTTCCGTCGTCATGTGTGCCCAGTTGGAGGCGGACCTGGGCGAGTGGCCGCCCGACGAGGCCGCCGCCTACCGCGCCGACCTGGGGCTGGAACGCTCCGGGCTGGAGGTGCTCGCCCAGGCCGGTTACGCCGTGCTCGACCTGATCACCTTCTTCACCATCACCGGGGGGCGAGAGACGCGGGCCTGGGCCATCCAGCGCGGCACTCGGGCCGCCCAGGCGGCCGGCAAAGTTCACAGCCAGATGGAACGGGGCTTTATCCGTGCCGAGATGATCAGTTTCGAGCAACTGGTCGCTGTGGGAGGCTGGCAGGCGGCACGGGAGCGCGGCCTCTTGCGCGTCGAAGGCCGGGATTACCAGGTCCAGGACGGCGATGTCTGCCTCTTCCGCTTCAATCCGTGAAACCCTGCAAAGCCTTGCGAAGGTTCTGAACCTTCGCAAGGCTTTCTTCTTCGAGAGCGTGATCGGCGTCAATACGAGACGATCCGCTTGAGGGTCATGGCCTGCTCAACCCAACGCGCGACCATGTCGCGGGTGGGTGGCCGGCGGACCAATCGTTTCTCCTCGTTCACTTCGAGCATTCTCTTGTGGAGGCTGTCCGGGTTGCGCTGGGCCAGTTCGGGCACAGTGTCTACCCCCGCCCACTCCAGCAGATCGCTGTACTCCTCGCCGATTCCGGCGATGCGCATCAGGTCGGCCCGGTTGACCCAGTCCAGGACATACTCGTGGCCAATCCCGGTTTTCTCTGCCAGTTCCTTGCGTCCTTTGGGGGTCGCGCCGGCCTGGAGTAGCGCGTTCACGCTGCGAACACCCGCCGCGCGCATTTTCTGCGCGTAAACCGGACCAATGCCCTCGATGATCTCCAATCGTGCCATGATGATGTCCTCCTCGCGTCACTTGGGCGGGGTCTTGAGCTCCTGACCCACCCGGATCAGGTTCGGATCCTTGATCTGATCTTTGTTGGCCTCAAAGATCTCCGGCCAGCGACGCGCATCGCCGAGGACTTCCTTGGCGATCTTGCTCAGGCTGTCGCCTGCCTTCACCACGTACAGGCGCGCCTGGGCTTCGCGCGCCTCGCGCTCCGCCGCCTGGTGCTGTAACTCCGCCCTAAATTTCTCGCGGTAGCCGGCTGCCTCGGTCTGCTTCTTGGCCTCGGCCGCAGCCTTCTTGGCAGCCTCGGCCTCGGCTTGGGCGGCCTTGGCCTTGGCCTCGGCAGCCGCGGCCTTGGCCTCGGC
>DATKWP010000575.1:0-3528 GCA_035529535.1 Anaerolineae bacterium
GCGACGAACATGGCCCGCAGGCCAGTCCGCTCGAAGACGAACCCGCCGATCGCGCTGGTGACGACGAACCCGACGGTGCCCCACAGCCGGTACAGGCCGTAATGCCCCGAGCGTTCTCCCAACAGCCGGATGGTGGTGCTATCGAGCAGGGAGAGGATCGAGATGATGGACAGGCTGAGCAACCCGGCCGCGGGCAGTATCCGCAGGAAAGTCCGCGCGTTCGCCAATCCCAGCGTCGCCGCGATCACGCCAATGGAAGCAACCGAGAGCAACCAGCGGACCTTGCCGAAGCGGTCGCTCAACAGCCCCGACAGCATGGCGCTGCCAGCGCCGAGCAGCGGTCCCAGCGTACCGATCAGGCCAATCTGCGTGCCACTCAGGCCGATGCTCCGGTAGTAGACGCTGATGAACGGGTAGAACAGGCCAATCGCTGCCCAGACGATAAAGTAGAGGGTTCGAATCGTCCACAAATCCTGGTACAGCATTCAGTTCGCCGCCGCCTCGCCCCTTCCCTCCCCGGCGCTCTCCTCGAGCGCCAGGAGTTCGCGCATCCCTGCGCCCTGCTCTTTGCACCAACCGTAGAGCGTTACGATGTCCCAGCCGATGCAAAAGTGGCGCACGCCCATGTCCAGATACGGCCTGGCCTGCTCAAAGCCGGCCACCTCCACCCTGGGGTGCACTCCCAGCGCCAGCGCCCGCTCGATCATCTTGCGGTGGACCGCCTGCACCTGCGCGCCACGGCCGTGGCCCGGCCTGCCGATGCTGACCGAGTAATCGGTGGGGCCGAACTGGACCATGTCAATCCCCGGCACGGCCAGGATCTCGTCCAGGTTTTCTATGGCCCCCTTCTTCTCGATCATCAGCGCGATCACCACCTGGTTCAACGCCTCGACCCACGCTTCGGAGCCGGCCTCCAGGACGTAGCCCACGCTGCGCCGCATGCCGGCGCCGTGCACACCGCCGGCCTCGGGCGTCTCGGACCGTACCAGGCGCACGCACGCGCGCGCGTCGCCGGCGCTGCGAACGTCGGTGAAGAGCACGTTCTGAATGCCCGAGTCAATCGCCCGCTGGGCGATGAAACCACGGTTCTGCTCCTCGACCTTCATCATCGAGGACATGTGGGGGAACAGATCGAAGGCCCGGCCCAGGTTGTCCAGTTGCTCCAGGCCAAAAGGCGAGTACTCGCCCACGTACTCGACGTAGTCGAAAGCGCCCGAGTGGCCGATGACCTCGACGATGCCCGGCCAGGGGCAGATCACGTGGGTGCCGATGGTCGGTTTTCCCTCGTTCAGCAGTTGTCTGAGTTTGTTCGGTTTCATCACAGACTACCCCGAGAACCTTGTCGTTTCGAACCCCCTGACGCCCGCGTGGAGCCGGAAAAGGTCGCCCGCCATGGGTTGATCCTTGCGCCCCGCTTCGCCCAGGGCGGTCCAGGCGGAGGTGACGTACAACTCGTCGAGGCGCGGCCCGCCGAACGTGCAACTGGTGGGGTACTGCACCGGTAGCCGGACCTCACGCTCCACCTGGCCGGTGGGGTCGTAGCGCACCACCTTCCAACCGCCCCAGCGGGCGCTCCAGATAAACCCCTCGCGATCCACGGTGAGCCCATCGGGGACCCCTTCTCTTTCAGGTACGTGCACGAACGTCCGGCGGTTCTCGATCTCACCCGTTGCGGCGTCAAAGTCGTACGCGTAGATGATGCGCGGACGCGAGTCGGTAAAGTACATGGTCTCGTCGTCCAGGCTCCAGCCGATCCCGTTGGACACCGTGGTCCCTGTCTCCATGCGGTGGATGGACAGGTCGGCATCCAGGCGGTACAGGCTGCTGGTGGGGTCCTGGCTCAGCGTGCCCACCCAGAAGCGGCCCTGGCGATCCACCGCGCCGTCGTTGAAGCGGGCCTCCGGCTTGCCAGCCTCGGGGTCGGCGACGAAGCGCAGCGCGCGGGTCTCCGGCTCCCAAAACGCCAGGCCCTGGCCGGTGGCCATCAGCAAGCCACCCGCAGCGCGGAAAGCCAGCGCGCTGACCAGCAAGCCCACGTCGAAAACTTCGTGCGCGCCGCTGGCGGGGCGAAAGCGGTGAAAGCAGTTCCCCTGGATGTCCACCCAGTACAGGGCCTGTTCTTCCGCGTTCCAGAGCGGGCCTTCGCCCAGCTCACTTCCTACGGCCAGAATATGTTCTACCTCGCTCATCCTTTACCTCCGTGGCAGGTAACTGCTCAGATAGGAGGACCAATTACACAGAGTTACACGGAGAACACACAGAGGCACACAGAGCATAGTCACCAAAAGGCCATGCAACCTCTGTGTTTCTCTGTGTCTCCTCTGTGAATCTCTGTGACCTGAGCAGTTACAAACCTGGTTTCTATCCTCCGATGCAGCCTGGTACTGCCGCTTGAGCGCCTTCAATATTGCCTCTCTGTCTGCTTTGTGCTATCATAGGCTCTGGAGCAATACCGGCAGGAGGGCCAAGATGTTCAGACAGTTCAAGATTATTGTGGAGAAGCACGCCGACGGTTACGTGGCCTATCCCCTCGGCCTGAAAGGGGTCGTCGCCGGTGAGGGCGACACCTACGAGGGAGCGCTGGCCAACATCAAATCCGCGATCGCCTTTCACATCGAGACCTTTGGAGCCGAGGTACTGGAGAGCGAATCTCCCGTTTAAGCACATCTCGATGGTGCGAGAGAACCCCGATGGAACGCGAACACCTTTGACCATGCCCAACCATGCGCGACTGAAGGGCTCGACACTGCGCACGATCCTTACGCAAGCAGGTATCCGCCGGGAAGAGTTCCTGGAGGCCTATCAGGATACCTGAGGCACATTCTATCCCAAGAACTGGAGACCGAGACAGAAACCAGGTTTTTGGGAAAAACCTGGTTTCTTCTTCTCGGCAACCAATTTTGCGTTTCGGCCAGACCGTGCTATACTGGAGCACGGGTATCTACCGTCCAAGGGAGGCATGGGTTTGAGCACGTCCGGCGATCTTCCCCCTGTCGGTGCCGTCCTCAGCGGCCCTCACTGGCCAGGCCGCGTGCGCATCATGCGCATCGAGCCGCGCGGCTCAGCCCGCGTGTTGATCGAGGCCGTTACCCTCGACCCCCAATCCCGCCTCATCTCCCGCCTGCTCAAACGCGAGGACCTGGCAGGGCTGGAGGTCGCCGCCGAACCGGGCCGCGCCACGCTCATGGGGGACCCGACCGGCTTCCGCCTGGCGGCAGAGGCTACCCGCATCCGCCTGGCCCACACCCACGACCCCCAACTTGCCGTCAGCGTCGCTCGCATTGACCCCTTGCCCCACCAGTTGTAGGCCGTCTACCACTACATGCTGCGCCAGCCCCGCCTGCGCTTCTTGCTGGCCGACGACCCCGGCGCCGGCAAGACCATCATGGCCGGGCTGCTGTTGAAGGAACTCAAACTGCGCGGGGCGCTCACCCGCACCCTCATCGTCGCCCCGGCCAACCTGGCCCCGCAATGGCAGCGGGAGATGGCCGACAAGTTCGATGAGCCCTTCGACCTGGTGGACCGCGC
>DATKWP010000576.1:0-5300 GCA_035529535.1 Anaerolineae bacterium
TTCTGCCCACACGTACAGGTTCGTGAATTGAACGGCCACGTCCTCGCCGTTAAAGTTGCGCACCCATAGCCCCACGTCCCCGCTGAGCCACGTACCGGCCTGGAGCGTGGCGGCCATCTCGTCGTTGACGTAGAAGCGACAGGTGGGTGCGGGTGAGTACACCCGTGAGGCGGGTGAGTACACCCGTGAGCCAGTGCAACTCACGCGCAGCCGGTTGGTCTGCCGGCCGCGGCGGAGGTGGGGGAACTGCTGCCAGTCCACGAGCGGGACCTCGCCGTCTCCCGCGACGCGCAGGACGGCGTAATAGCCATCGCTGCCGACGGCGAAGACGTCGTAGTGAGCGACGTCCTGAGCGCGGTAGATTAGGCCATAGCCGTTCAAGTCAGGGCCTGAGAGGGGTATCGCTTCCCCCTCCCACGTAAAATCGCTGCTGGGGTGGCCCAGCAGCGTCACAGTAGTACGATGTGAGGCGGCAATCAGGTGGAACGGAAGACCAGGAGGTTGCCAGTCGGGTGGGCGAGTCGGCCGCGGGCTGTTCCAGCCCAGGGCCAGTGTAACGATCAACACCAACCCCGCCGCCAGCGGCAGCACCATCATCCCCACACCGGCCCGCCACAACCGGCGACCCATGGGAGACAAGGAGACAAGGGGACAAGGAGACAGGGAGACAATCGTCCCCACACCCGTCCGCCACAACCGGCGACCCATACCTCATCGCTTTCAAGCCGACGGCGGGCAAGTTGGCAACTTGCCCGCCGTGGGCCAATCCAGGATCGCGTGGCGTTGGACGACGATGAGCGGACCACCGCCTTGGCGTTCCAGCCCGAACGCGCCCAAGTCCCACCACTGTACCCGGCCAGACAGCGTCTCGCCGGTACGTAGTTCGAAGCAAGCGACCGCGCCCGATTCCTGGGCCTGTTGAAGGACAGCGCTGAGCGCCTTGCGATACCGTTCGCGGTGGAATTGCAGCCGTTCGAGCGGGACATCGTAGAACGCAGCGACCTTCGCCAGCACCTCGTCGTCCTCGCCGACGCGGCGATAGCGCTGTTCCATGGTGCGCAGCGCGCCGGGCTGAAGGCCAACTTGCTCCTCAACCTCGCGCAGGTTGTCGCCACCGCGGAACGCACGCAGATAGCGCAGTTCGTCCCCCAGGCTCATCCCTCACCTCCGGCCCTACGGTAGTAGGCGATGGCGAGTTTGTTGAGCGTGATCTCGTCTCCACCGGGTTCGCGGATGGTGATGTGGTAGGGGCCAAAGCCGACCATCGTCCCTTCGAAGGCCTGGCCGTTGAAGAGGGTGAAGTGAAGCGGGGCAGCGGCCTCCTGCTGTGCCTGCAAATAGGCCACTTCGAAGCGATCTACCCCCTCGGGCAGGTAGGCTCGCTTGCGGTCAATGGCTTGCCTGGGCGGCTGCTCCTCGGCGATGCGGTGCATAAACCGCCCATTCCAGAGGCGGGCCTCCTTCTGCGTCAGTTGGTCCAGCGGCTTGCCAATCTCCGCCTCCAACGCAGCCCGATCTACGTCGAAGCGGGCTGCCAGCGTAAGGAGGTGCGCAATCTGGGTGTCCCGCGCTGGTGCCACCTTGGGCGGCTGTTTTTCCTGCGGTGGCCTCTCTCGCGGCGGTCCCTCCGGTGGCCGCCTCTCTCTCGGAGGGGGCGGGCCAGCGGGCCGTTCCTGGCGAGGAGCAGGGGGCGGCGGAGACGAGCGCGGGTTGATGTCCCATTCGTTGACGTAGAGCGTTTTGGCCAGCCGGCGCAGGTCAAGCGGTGGGATCTCCCGCTCTCCCTTCTCGTATTCGAGGAGCGTGGCGATGGAGATGCCGGACTTGGAGGCCAGTTGATTGAGGCTCAGCCGTTTCCGTTCGCGGAGTGCGCGCAGTTCTTCAGGCATCTTGTCCCCCTCTTAAGACAACGGTGGTGTCAATTATGCCACCAAGTAGCCAGTTTGTCCAGCCACCAGAGATCAGGAACTGGCGCCGGACGACCACAGCGGCGAAGCGAACAGGAGCAGGGTGACCGCCACGATCAGGACGATTGTGCCCCAGGCCAGGACGTTGGTGATCCGCTTGTTTCGGTATTCTCCCATCAACCGAGTGTCGTTGGCCAGGCGCAACATCAACACCAGCAACACAGGCAGAAAGACGGCATTGAGCGCCTGCGAGACCCACATCAAAGGGAAGAGGGGGATACCCGGCAGCAACACGATCCCTACACTCAACGCGATCAGAGCCGTGTAGAGCCCGTAGAAGACCGGCGCCTCCTTGGGCTCGTTGTCTATGCCCCGTTCCCAGCCGAAGGCCTCACAGATGGCGTAGGTCGTGGCCAGGGGCAACACCGCCGCGGCCAGCAACGTCGCGCCCAAGAACCCGGCGCAGAACAGGTATTTGGCCCACGGTCCGGCGAGTGGAGCCAGGGCCATGGCCGCCTGTTCCGCCGTCTCGACGTGGATGCCCCGGACGAAGAGGGTGGCGGCGGTGCAGATGATGATGAAAGAGGAGATGATGTTGCCGAAAATGGCGCCCGTCGTCACGTCCAGGCGGGTGTAGCGGTACTCCTGAGACGTGACCCCCTTGTCCACGACGGTGGCCTGCAAGTAGATGCAGCCCCAGGGGGTGATCGTCGTGCCGAGTGTCGCCAGGAACGCCAGCACATAGCGCGGTTCAGGGCGCAGAACGGGCGTGACCGCCTCCCGCAGTATCTCACTCCACGGGGGACGCACCATGAAAGCACAGACGACGTAACTGAGAGAGGCCAGGCAGAGGGCCAGCAAAAACTTTTCCACCCGGGCGTAGGAGCCACGCGTGACGAGGAACCACAACAACAGGCCGACGATGGGCACCGCCAGGTAACGCGAAACACCCAATAGTTCCATGCCAGCCGCGACGCCGGCAAATTGGGCCACGGTGGTGCCAAAGTTGGCCAGGAGCACGCAGAGCATGGCGAAGGCGGTCACCTTGACGCCGAACCGTTCGCGGATCAGGTCGGCCAGCCCCTTGCCCGTGATGGCCCCCATGCGGGCCGCCATTTCCTGCACGACCACCTCGCCCACGGTGACCACCAGGATCATCCAGAGGAAGGCATAGCCGTAGGTCGAGCCGGCCATCGAATAGGTGGCGATGCCCGAGGCGTCGTTGTCGGCGCTGGCCGTGATCAGTCCCGGCCCGATGATGGCCAGGTAAAAGAATACCCGCGCTGCCACTCGCTTGATGCTGTTCCGCAGGGTCATCTTGGTACTCCTCTTTGGTCCTAGTAGAAGCGCGGCAGTCGCTTCTTCCAGGCTGTGGGGATGAAGGGATCAATCGCATCGTCCACGGTGACGATGCCATGCAGTTTGTTCTCCTGGTCCACCACCGGCAAGGCCAGGAGGTCATACTTGGCGATCAACTGTGCCACGTCACGTTGTGGGGTATGGAGGTCCGCCGTCACCGGATCGGTTTCCGCCACGTCGGCCAGCGGGGTGTCCGGCGGGCACATGACCAGGTCGCGCAGGCCCAACACCCCCTTCAGGTGGCCGGCGACGTCGGTCACGTACACGTAGTAGAGCGCCTCGTCGTCCTGTGCCACTTCGGAGCGGCGCAGGTAGTCCAGGGCCTGATTTGCGGTGAGCCCTTCGGGGACCGTGGCGAACTCGGTCGTCATGATGCCGCCAGCGCTGTCTTCGGGATAGGCGAGCAGGCGGCGCACGTCGGCAGCATCCTCGTCCTCCATCAGTTCCAGGAAACGCTCGGTCTTATGTTCAGGGAGGTCAGCCAACAGGTCGGCCGCCTCATCGGGTCCCATCTCCTCCAGAATGTCGGCAGCGCGCTCCGGTTCGAGATGATTCAGGACGGCGACCTGCAGTTCGGAGGGACTTTCTTCCAGCGTATCGGCCAGCGTTTCGTTGTCCAGGGCCTCGATCAGTGCCCGGCCGGTGCGCCGGTCCAGGTCGTTGACGATGGCGGCGATGTCGGCCGGGTGGAGTCGCCCGATGCGCTCCCGCGACACACGCAGACGGATGGGGGCATCGGCCTCCAGCGGGGCCACGTCCTCCCAGGGGATGACGGCTTCGGGCGACCGGCGGCGCAGGGTGGAGAACATAGCACGGGCCGGCCGCTCGATGCCCAGGCGGCGCAGCAGGCCCATCGTCCCCACGTCGGCCCCGACCAGGCACAGGTGCTCACCCACCCTGGCCAGTTGCAGGTCGTTGACGCGCACCACCCGGCGCCCGTCCACGTCTACGATCTGCTTGTCGAGGATGTGGCGAGCCAGCCACAACTCGTCGCCTTGAGGTTCATAAGGTCGTATATTGGCCTGCTCAGTCTTGAGGAGAATAGAGGGGCGCAGCCAGCCCACCTGCTCCTCTGCAATGAAGTGGGGAGCGTCAGCCCTGTCCCGAAGCACCAATGCACGCACGTGGGGAAAGGACTGTTCTACCCCTCTCACCAACACGTCCACACAGCGCCCGACGCGCTCGCCCTGGGAATCCCAGACTGGTTTCTTTTGGATCTCACTGAGAAAAATGGGAGGCATGCCGGTTCTCCTTTCGAGTACGTTTCCCCCCGGGAACAGGCAAGCAAAAAGCCGCAGACTGGTCTGCGGCTTTCTCAGGCGTCGCGTGAGAATATCCGTCAGTCTGCTTCACCCACCGGGGGACTCATGGATTGGTGTCGCGTAAACTATTACAGTCGCTATCGGATTTATCGCCAGCCATACGGTTCATTGAGCAATTTCACCTGTTGCACGTTCCCGTGCTGGGTTTCATTATACTCCAGATAGAAGCGATTGACAAGCCGATTGACTCGTTCGGAGGTTATGGCTATACTACCATTATGAAGATTGCCTACCTGGCCGATCATCCCGAGCACGTTTCCACCGTCGCCTCCTGGATCTTTCACGAATGGGACTACCTGACCCCCGGCGTCACCCTGGAGCAGGTTGAAGCCAAGTTCCAGGGGCATTTGAGCCGCGACTCCATACCGCTGACGCTGATCGCGCTGGCCGACGCCGGTCAGTACACCGGTTCGCTGGTGGGAACGGCGAGCCTGCTCATCCACGATTTGGCCACACGGACCGATCTATCCCCGTGGCTGGCCTGTGTGTACGTGCCGCCCGCCCAGCGGAATCAGGGAATCGGCACCCGGATCGTGCAAGCCATCGCAGGGGTCGCCGGACGGCTCCGGGTGGGCAGGCTGTATCTCTTCACGCGCGACAAGGAACCATTCTACGTGCGACTGGGGTGGCGGGCGATGGACAGGGCGGAATACCACGGTCAGCCGGTGGCGATTATGGTGCGGATGACGTACATTGCGGATGAGTACATCCG
>DATKWP010000577.1:0-5367 GCA_035529535.1 Anaerolineae bacterium
TGCCCACGTCAAAGGCTGCCGCCAGCGCCCGCCCTACCAGGAGCGGGTCCACCCCACGCGCCAGCCCCGCCGCCAACGCCAACAGGTACACCGGCAGGTGGCCGTAGGCGAAATCCGGCGCCACCTCGAACGGGTTCAGGCGCTCGGGCCAGCGCAGCCCCTCCGCCACCCCTACCACGTACCGCTCGTCCGGGTGCGCTCCGATCCCCCCGTCCCACTCCAGCCCACACAACCGCAGCGCCGCAGCCACCAGCAGCACAGCGCTCAAACCGATGTACAACCAGGTTCCACGCTTCCTCACAACCAGCATTCTATCACACCCACACTACCGCCGCAACAACACTCCGCCCCCCAATCCCCAATCTCTAATCTCCAATCTCCATTCCGCATTCCGCATTCCGCAGGGAAGGGGGTGAACTTGCGCTTTTTCCCAATGAGTGGTATATTGGGATTGACCCTGCTGTGTGCGTGATTGCCGTTTTGTGTTTTGAGCCAACACCTAAAAAATTGGGAGCTGTCTCTTCAGAGAGGAATGCGATAGCCTACGGGCAAGGCAGACCGCTGAGCAGGCTCCCACCTGCGAGAGCAGGTTCAAAACTCGTCGGCACACGGCATAGCAGGGTTCGGCCTGATGGTATCACAAACGCCACCGGTATCCTCGGTGGCGTTTGGTTGCCTGCTGCTGTCCAGACCGCCCAGAGTGAGGTGCGCCGTGATACGAGAACGAGTCTCCGATGACATCTACGTGTTCACCAGTGACCTATACGCACAAGCCACGGCCGGAGCGATCGTCACGCGCAACGGTGTGGTCCTCGTAGATAGCCTCCCCTTTCCGAACGAGGCCCGCCAGGTGGCGACCTTTATTGCGCAGGCCTGCCGCTCCAGCGTGCGGTACGTCATCCTGACCCACTATCACGCCGATCACACCTATGGCGCAGGTCTTTTTCCCCAGGCCGACGTCGTGGCCCACACGCGCTGTCGAGAATTGCTGATCAAGATCGGTGTGCCAGCGCTGAAGGTGGCACAGGCGGAAGCGCCAGAACTGGAAAGCGTAGTACTGCGCCTGCCCGACATCACGTTCGACGGCGAAGAGATGGGGTTCCGCCTGGCCGAGAGACTGATCCGGCTAATCCACGTACCGGGTCACACCCAAGATTCGGTGATCGTGCACGTGGAGGATAGCCGCGTCCTGTTCGCCGGCGATACGATCATGCCTGTCCCTTCCATCGTGGATGGCGAGTTGGATGCATTCAGAGCCTCCTTGCAGAAGGTGGCGGCCTTGCCGATCGAGAACATGGTGCAGGGGCACGGAGAGGTCATCCTGCGGGGTGAAGTGCAGGGCGTGATCCAGGCCAACCTGAGCTATCTGAATGCCATCGAGGCGCTGGTCACCAAGGCGATCAAGAGCGGCAAGAGCAGGGAGGCCCTGCGCCGGGTCAGCATCGAATCCTGCGGGTTGTCGCGTATCCCGCTGAACGGGCTGGTACAGCAGATCCACGTGGCGAACCTGCTGGCCCTGTACGACCGCATGACCGCCCCATGAGCGACGCAGTAGAACGTATCCTCCTGCAACTTGGGGGAAGATGACTTGACAGTCCTGCTCTCCTGTGGCATAATGTGTGCGACTTGAAAGCAATGATGGAGACGAGTAGGCGTGCCGTACCGCTCCAGAGAGCCCGGGGCAGGTGAGAACCGGGCGCGGGAACTGCGTCGAAAATCCCTCCGGAGCCGCTGACCGAACGGTTGGTTCAACCAAGTAGACTCAGCCGGGCTCGTCCTCCGTTACCGGGACGCGGCGATCGTGGGTCGCCGGCAGAGTGGTCCTGCCATTGGGCAGGGCAAGAAGGGTGGTACCGCGGGAGTTTCGGGCTCTCGTCCCTTTGAGGACGAGAGCCTTTTTGTTGTGGAGGGGAAAATGACCGATCTGCTCTATCAGACAGATGGCATGCTGCGCGAGTTTGAGGCTCGCGTGGTCGAGGTGATCGGCGACGCGGTGGTGCTGGACCGGACCGCCTTTTACGCCGGCGGCGGCGGGCAGCCCTGCGACACGGGCTGGCTCGAGGCCGGCGAACAGCGCTGGCAAGTGCACAAGGTGGAACGGAAAGAGGGCCGGGTGGTCCACGTGCTTGACCGCGAGCCCTCGCCTGTCGGCACAACCGTGGCCGGCCTCCTGGATTGGGAGCGGCGCTACGCGCTGATGCGCACCCACACCGCCATGCACGTCCTATGCGGCGTGGTCTGGCGGGACTATGGAGCGCCAGTGACCGGCGGGCAGATGGAGCCGCTGCGGGGACGCATGGACTTTGAGTTCGAGCACATGCGGCAGGAGTTGGTGCGGGAGATCGAGAAAAAGATCAACGCCGAGGTCACCGCGGCCCGGCCGGTGCACGTGCGCATCCTGCCGCGCGAGGAGGCGTTCCAGATTCCCGACCTGATCCGCACCAAGATCAACCTGCTGCCGCCCCACATCACCCAGGTGCGGGTGGTGGAGATCGCAGGGCTGGACATGCAGGCCGACGGCGGGACGCACGTGGCCAACACTGCCGAGGTTGGCCCGCTCAGGATCGTGGACTATATGAGCAAAGGGCGCATTAACAAGCGTTTGGTAGTGGAATTGGAGAGCTAACCCGCGATGGAAAACATGGCCTTACACCTCCACCACCCACCCCCACAGGTCCGGCCGCTCCTGGAGCTGAATCTCATCCAGCGCCTGGCGCAGCATGTGGGCGCGGGGACCGGGCTTCCCGTCGCCGATGGGGTGGTCCACCCCCCGGTAGTTGATGACGGTGATGGGAGAGAGGACGGCGGCCGTGCCGGTGTAAAACGCCTCGACGGCGTCACTCAGCACCTCGTCAATGGACAACCGTCGCTCCACGGCCATCCAGCCAAAGACCTGGCGGGCGATGGTGAGCAGCGAGTCGCGCGTCATGCCGGGCAAGATGGAACCCAATTCCGGGGTGGCCAGTGTGCCGTCGCGCAGAACGACGAAAAAGTTGCTCGCACTCAATTCCTCCACGTAGCGGTCCTCGCGAGCATCCAGGTACAGGGCGTCCACGTATCCCATCTCGCGGGCGGTCTCGTGGGAGCGCAGCGAGGCGGCATAGTTGCCAGCCGCTTTCACCGCCCCCGTGCCATAGGGGGCGGCCCGGTGCACACTGGAGAGCACGATCACCCGGTCGCCGCCCATGTACCGGCCGGCGGGAGAGCCGAAGACGAAGAAACAGTACTCTTGGGCAGGCCTCACACCCAGCACGGGCCCCGAGCCGATGAGCGTGGGGCGGATGTACAGACTGCCTTTGCCATAAGGGGGTACCCAGCGCGCGTTGGTCCGCACCACGGTCTGGACCGCCTCCAGGAAGGTGTCCACCGGCAGGGCGGGCATTGCCAGGCGGGTGGCCGAAGCGCGCAAGCGCCGCGCGTTGTCGGCGGGGCGGAAAAGCACGATCTTTCCCTCCCGCGTGCGACGGGCCTTCATCCCTTCAAAGACCGCCTGGCCGTAGTGCAAGACGTTCGCACCGGGCGCCAGTTCCAGCGTGGCTCCCCGGTGCTCGTAGAGTCGCCCTGGCTCCCACTCGGACGCAGCAGTCCAGCGGGTGAGCCAGAAGGCATCCAGTTCGCGATAGGTGAGACTCAGGTTCTCGTCCCAGCCTGGCTCCTGGGGCGGAAGAGGTAATTCAGGCGCAAAAGGCTTTAACACGGCTGCTCCCTCCTTCGCTTATGGTAGGACAAGTTGCTGACCTGTCTGGCGATGATTGTATGTCAGGGAAGGAAAAAGGTCAACTGCAGCCCGGCGGAAACACGCGCCACCCAACAGCGCCAACGTTGAAGGAGTATGGAAATGTTCAAACCAGTCTCAAGCACAGTGGATTTCGTCGCTCAGGAGCGTGAGGTTCTGAATTTCTGGCGGGAGACGCAAGCCTTCCAGAAACTGGTCGCGCTGCGCGCAAGTAGCCCGCGCTGGTCTTTCATTGATGGCCCCATCACCGCCAACAACCCCATGGGCGCCCATCACGGCTGGGGCCGTACCTACAAGGACCTCTACCATCGCTACTGGGCGATGAAAGGCTACCGTACCCGCTACCAGAACGGTTTCGACTGCCAGGGGTTGTGGGTTGAGGTCAACGTGGAGCGGGAACTCGACTTTCGCTCCAAGCATGACATCGAGGATTATGGCATCGCCCGCTTCGTGCACAAGTGCAAGGAACGGGTGCTGCGCTACGCCGCTGTTCAGACCGAACAATCCATCCGCCTGGGGTACTGGATGGATTGGAACGACGCGGCTCTCTTGCACAGCCTGGCCGCAAAGATGGCGCAGTCGCCAGAGGAGGTCATCACCGTCGAGGGGCCACACGGGCCAGTGACCGGCACGGTCGAGCAGATCGTCGCCCGCCTGGGCCTGCCAGAACTGGGCGGTTCCTACTTTACCTTCTCCAACGAGAACAACTACATGATCTGGTCCTTCCTCAAACGCTGCTGGGAACGGGGCTGGCTGTACAAAGGCCACGACGTGATGCCCTGGTGCCCGCGCTGCGCCACCGGCATCAGCCAGCACGAGATCGTGACCGAGGGCTACCGAGAGATGACCCACCCCGGCGTCACGCTGCGCTTTCCGCTGCGGGGCCGGCCGGGGGAGAACCTGCTGGTGTGGACGACCACGCCGTGGACGCTCACCAGCAACGTCGCCGCGGCCGTGGGGCCAGAACTGACCTACGTCAAGGTCCGCCAGGGGGAACACGTCTTCTACCTTTCGAAGGGTACACTACCCGTGCTGAAGGGCAAGTACGAGGCGCTCGAGGAGCTGCCGGGGACGGCGTTGGAGGGTTGGACCTACGAGGGCCCCTTCGACGAACTCCAGGCCCAAATCGCTGCGGGCAGCCCCCAGGCTCACCGCGTGATCCTGTGGGATGCGGTCGGCGAGGCGGAAGGCACCGGCATCGTCCACATCGCCCCGGGATGCGGCGCGGAGGACTTTCAGTTGGGCAAGGAGTACAATCTCCCCGCCATCGCCCCGCTGGACGAAGAGGGGCTGTTCGTCGAGGGTTTCGGCCCGCTCACCGGCACCCACGTCTCCGAAAGCGCCGCCCGCGTCTTTGAGAGCCTGCGCGAGAAAGGGTTGCTCTACAAGATCGAGGACTACACCCACCGCTACCCCGTCTGCTGGCGCTGCAACACCGAACTGGTGTTCCGGCTGGTAGACGAGTGGTTCATCTCGATGGACGAACTGCGCCACGATATGATCCACGTCACGGAGCAGATCCGCTGGATCCCCTCGTTCGGGCTGGAGCGCGAACTGGACTGGCTGCGCAACATGCACGACTGGATGATCTCCAAGAAGCGGTACTGGGGGCTGGCGTTGCCCATCTGGGA
>DATKWP010000578.1:0-2203 GCA_035529535.1 Anaerolineae bacterium
CCGCCGATCCCGCTCCCAGGCCGGCAACTCGGCCTCCTCTTTCTCCGTCAGCACGGCCCGCAATTCAAAGATCTGGTCCCGCAAGAGTGCCGCCTTCTCGAACTCCAGGTCCTGCGCCGCCACCTTCATCTGGCGCTCCAGCTCCCGAATCAGGCGGGCCAGTTCATCCTCCGGCAACTGCTCCAGCGCCACACCCGCTTCCTGATCAGGGGCCGCCTGCCGGCGCACGCGGTCGGTCAGGTCGCGGACCTCTTTGACGACGGTGGCCGGGACAATGCCGTGCTTCTCGTTGTAATCCACCTGGACCGTCCGCCGCCGCTCCGTCTCCTCAATCGCCCGCGCCATTGAGTTGGTAACGTGATCCGCGTACATGATCGCGGTACCGTTGACGTGGCGCGCTGCCCGGCCGATGGTCTGGATGAGGGCAACGTCCGATCGCAGGAACCCCTCCTTGTCCGCGTCCAGGATCGCCACCAGGCTCACCTCGGGCAGGTCCAACCCCTCACGCAGCAGGTTGATCCCCACGACCACGTCGTAGGCCCCTAGCCGCAGGTCCCGCAGAATCTCCACCCGCTCGAGCGTCTGGACCTCGCTGTGGAGGTAATGGACCTTGATGCCCAGTTCTTGCAGGTAGCCGGCCAGGTCCTCCGCCATGCGCTTGGTCAGCGTGGTAACCAACACGCGCTCGCCCCGCCCCACCCGCTCGTTGATCTGCCCGACCAGGTCGTCCACCTGCCCCTTCACCGGCTTGACGATGATCTGGGGGTCCACGATGCCGGTAGGGCGGATGATCTGCTGTGCCACCTGCTGGCTCTTCCCCAGTGCGTAGGGGCCGGGGGTGGCGGAGGTATAGAGGGCCTGGTTGACGCGGGCCTCGAACTCGTCAAAGTTGAGAGGACGGTTGTCCAACGCCGATGGGAGGCGGAAACCGTACTCGACCAGCACCTCCTTGCGGCTGCGATCGCCGTGGTACATGCCCCGCACCTGGGGGATCGTCATGTGCGACTCGTCCACCACCAGCAGATAGTCGGCCGGGAAGTAGTCCATCAGCGTCCAGGGCGGCGAACCGGGCGGACGCTGCTGCAAGTGGCGGGAGTAGTTCTCGATGCCGGGGGAATAGCCGATCTCACGGATCATCTCGATGTCGTACCGCGTGCGCTGCTCCAGCCGCTGCGCCTCCAGCAGTTTCCCCTGCCCTTTCAGTTCCGCCAGCCGCCCCTCCAGTTCGGCCTCGATGTCGGCCAGGGCCTGCTCGCGCTGCTCCTCCGGCGTGATAAAGTGCCTGGCCGGAAAGATCTGCACCTCGTCCAGTTCCTCCAGCACCTCGCCAGTGAGCGGGTCAATCTCGGTGATGCGCTCGACCTCGTCCCCCCAGAACCCAATGCGGTAGGCCGTCTCGCCGTAGGCCGGGCTGACCTCGAGCGTGTCGCCTCGCACGCGGAACGCTGCGCGTTTCAGGTCAAAGTCATTCCGCTCATAGTAGATGCTGACCAGGTGGCGCAGAATCCCTTCGCGCCGGTGTTGCTCGCCCACCGCCAGCCGGACGACCACGCGGCCCCACTCCTGGGGGTCGCCGATGGCGTAGATAGAGGAGACGGAAGCGACGATGACGACGTCCCGGCGGGTAAACAACGCCGTCGTAGCCGCCAGGCGCAACCGTTCAATCTCCTCGTTGATGTCAGAGTCTTTCTCAATGTAGAGGTCGTACCTGGGGATGTAGGCCTCCGGCTGGTAGTAGTCGTAGTAGGAGACAAAGTACTCGACCGCGTTGTGGGGGAAGAACCCGCGGAACTCGGCGTAGAGTTGAGCCGCCAGCGTCTTGTTGTGCACCAGCACCAGCGCGGGCTTCTGCACCTCCTCGATGACCTTCGACACGACGTACGTCTTGCCGGTGCCAGTAGCGCCCAGCAGCGTCTGGTGCTTGTACCCCTTGTGGATGCCTTCGACCAGTTGGGCAATGGCCTTCGGCTGATCGCCGGTCGGCTGGAACTCCGAGACGACTTGAAACCTGGGCATAGGGCTCTCCTGTAGAACGTCAGTTCGATTATATTATACATCAGGTCGGAGTAGTGCGCCAGATTTGACAGTGAAGGTATGTGGGATAGAATACCCTACAATGTCTGTATTGAGCGCGAAAACCGGGAACGCAGATTTTCGCACACGAACGCAGATCCGAAGATCAAATTCAGCGAAAATCTGCGTT
>DATKWP010000579.1:0-3688 GCA_035529535.1 Anaerolineae bacterium
GCCCAGATCATTCTGATCGGCCAGTTCGACCAGCCGATCATAGTCATCGAAGCGGAACTCGCCCGGTTTCGGTTCGACCCAACCCCACAGGACCCACAGTTGGACGGTATTGAGCCCGCAGTCCTTGATGCGGGCGAAATCGTCCTCCCAGTACTTCCGTTCCGGGAACGGCGGCCGGTAGTATTGCACACCCAGGTTCATGGCTCACCTCCTTCGCGAGGATATTCTATCACAGGTGGCACGTAGGACAAGATGCCATCTTGTCCATCCGATTTGGCCTGACAAATGCTTGACTCACAAGTGTTCTGCTGTAACCTATTTATCAGGCCAGGAACACCTGATATGCCAAAATGGACTCTTTGTCACGCCGGTGAGGTTATGTGACCACAAATAGACGGTTCAGGCGGATCAACTGGCTTGCCATACTGATCCCACTCCTCGTGGGCTGCCCGTTCCTGTGCATCGGCCTGTCTGAAGTCTATAAAACTGCACAGATGGTCAACGCTTCCGCCCTCGCGCGTGGTACGGTGATTGGCAACACCTTTCGTCCGTTTGCAGAAAGTGGAGCGGCGTACGTGCCGGTGGTTGAATTCCAGACTCGCGATGAGCAAGTGGTACGCTTCACAGACGGCATCGGCACCTACCCGGCCGAGTACGAAGTGGGTACCCAGGTGAATGTGCTGTACGATCCACAGGATGTACAGAACGCGCGGGTCAGTTCGTGGAAGCGGTTGTGGTTCGGGCCAACACTCAAACCTTCTATCGGCGTGTTGCCCATCTTGATCGGAATCGGCCTGGCCTGGATTGTGAGGCGCAGATAAGACGTGGGCATAAGCCCTCATCCGGCCAGGATCTCCACAGAGTCCTTCAGGTTGAAGGCGTCCACGTACACCTGGACGTTTTGCGCGATGCGCTCCACGACGAACCCGTGGGGATCGGGGAGTTCGGAGCGCAGGTGATCGTACAGCCGCTGGCGGGCCGCCATGACCCGCGGGTCGGTCCACATGTAACGCGCGCCCGTGGCGACCAGCCATTCCTGCCTGGCGGGTACCAGTTCGTCGAAGCCGCGGCCGACCTCGTCGGGCAGCAGCCACTTTTGCCAGCGGTTGGAGTCCAGCACGGCGGTCCTGAGGGCTTCCTGGAAGCCAGAAGGTGACTGGCCTGGCAGGTTGCTCTCGCGCGCGCAGAGTTCGTGTAGCGCTGCCAGTTCAGTCGCCGTAAACTCTGGACCGACGTTCGCCCCCCCCATCCCGGTGGCCGGGTAGTCGGCCGGGTTGGCCACCCAGTCCGTGTAGTGGCCCTTGACCAGCGAGCCGAGCGGAGCGACCCGCTCGTACAGGCGGCGGGCACTCTGCGGGTCGAAGGTGGTCGTATGCAGGTCGGTCCCCACCTTGCCCACGATAAAGCACGGCCAGGCGTGGGCCAACCCGGCAGCCTCCAGGCGGGCCTGCAAGCCGGTCAGAAACCGGTCAAAGTTGTCCCAGTCCACCAATCCGCCGTGCACCTCCTCCGTGCCCACCTCGTAGGACACCGGCGGCAGCCCAAGCCGCATGCGCTCCGTCTCGGCGTGGGCGATCAACTCGACCGTGCGCTCGACCACCACGTCAATCGGCGGAGGCTGGTTTGGAGCAAGCGTGCGGTCCACCGTTGGGTCTACGTGCAATAGCGCATACCCGGCCTCCAGGCAGGCGGTGAGCGTGGCCTTTACCTCGGCCAAGGTCTCGGCCAGGCTCAGCCGGTCGCGGGTGTGAACGTCCTTCAGCCAGGGGCCTCCGTGGTCGAGGCAGGGGTAGAGAGGGGCAGAACACCCGTGCCTGGTAGCCAGTTCGCGCATGCGGGCGACGAAGGCCCGTGGGGTCCAGCCGGTGTAGCCCCCATCGCGGTCCACCTGGTTGAGCGTCGCCGCGAACAGCATGGGCATACGGTTGACGGCGGCCACTTTGACCGCCGCCTCCAATACTGCGTCCGAATTGGGGCACACGGCCAGGAGCGTGATCCGCACGTCGCGGGCGCGCAGCGCAATGATCCTGCGGACGATTCCTTTGAGGCTCGTCATAGGAAGATTCCGAGGATGCGTACATCCATTTGCGCTCGGAATGACAGCTACTGTTGCTTCGGCTGCCAGCGCAGGATCAAATCCTTGGCCGCCCGGACCTCGTCCAGCCGGCGTACGGGCGCCCGGTGGGGGGCCTCGTGGAGGAGCGTAGGATCGGTGTGCGCCTCACCGGCGATGCGCAGAAGCGCCTCGGCGAAACCGTCCAGCGTCTCCTTGCTCTCCGTCTCCGTCGGCTCGATCATCAACGCCTCGTGGACGATGAGGGGAAAGTAGTTGGTAGGTGGATGGTAGCCATAGTCTATGAGCCGCTTGGCGACGTCCAGGGCGCGCACGTCGGGGGCGCCGGCAAAACGACCCTCGCACACGAACTCGTGCATGCAGATGCGCTCGTACGGCACGTGATAGGTGTCCTTGATCTGGCCCATCAGGTAGTTGGCGTTGAGCACCGCGTACTCCGAGACCCTGCGCAGGCCCGCGGCACCCAGCATCCGAATGTAGGTATAGGCCCGTACCAGGATGCCAAAGTGGCCGTAGAAGGACTTGACCCGGCCGATAGATTTGGGGAGGTCCACGAACGTGTAGAAATCCCCCTCGTCGCTCGACCGCCCGTGATCTATCGCCACCACCGGCCCTGGCAGGAAATCGGCCAGGCGCACCGAGGCCCCCACCGGCCCGGAGCCTGGGCCGCCACCACCGTGAGGGGTGCTGAACGTCTTGTGCAGGTTATAATGAAGTACGTCGAAGCCCAGGTCACCCGGGCGGGCGATCCCCAGGAGGGCATTCATATTCGCCCCGTCGCCGTACATCAGCCCGCCGTACTGGTGAACCACTCCGGTGATCTCCTCGAGATGCTCGTCAAAGAGCCCCAGCGTGTTGGGGTTGGTCAGCATCATGCCGACCAGGTGGCCGCTGTGCTCCCGGCACGCCGCCTCCAACGCTCCCCGATCCACGTTGCCCCGCTCGTCGGAGGGGATCTCGATCACCCGCAGACCGCTCATGCTCGTCGTGGCCGGGTTGGTGCCGTGGGCTGAATCGGGAACCAGGATCACGTCCCGCCCGGCGTCTCTCCGATCCAGGTGATAGGCGCGCATCATCAGCACGCCCGTCAACTCTCCATGGGCCCCTGCCGCCGGCTGCAGGCTGATCCCTGCGAACCCACTGATCTCCTTGAGAAACTCTTGCAGGTGGTACATCAGGCAGAGCGCTCCCTGCGCGGTCTCCTCGTCCTGGTACGGGTGGAGGTGGACGAACCCAGGCAGGCGGGCCATTTCCTCGTTGATCTTGGGGTTGTACTTCATCGTGCAGGAGCCGAGCGGGTAGAAGCCAGTGTCCACTCCATAGTTCATCTGGGAGAGGTGAGTATAGTGACGGACCACGTCCGGCTCACTCACCTCCGGCAGTGGCAGATCCTCCCGCAGCAGCCCTTCCGGCAACTCAGCACGTGGCACGTCGAGATCGGGCAGCGTGGCCGCACACCGGCCGGGCCGGGAGAGTTCATAGATCAAGGGCTCAGTCACGATGCCACCTCCTCCAGCGCCTCCACCAGCATGTCAATCTCCTCCCGGGGATTCATCTCCGTCACGCACAGGAGCATGTGGCCTTTCAGGTGCGGATAGTCCCGCCCCAGGTCGT
>DATKWP010000580.1:0-24156 GCA_035529535.1 Anaerolineae bacterium
TTACTGGGCTCCACCGGGTGTTCCTCCGCCTGGGTGATCGCATAGTGCCACAAGCGGCGGGCCGACTTGCGGGTCACGTTCTTGACCACGTTACCTTTACGCAGGTCGCGCATCGTGTGATAGAACGTCCCCTTGCGCTCCTCGGTCTCCACAATCTCCACTCCCGTGCGGGGCGATTCAATCTTGCCCACCGGCTCCTCGATCGGCACCACCGCTGGCCCGGCCTGCGTGCGCTTGACCAGGTTCACAATCTCATCCCGCACCCCCAGGTTGGTCTCCGCCTCACTGCGCACATAGATCTTGCTGTCGTCAATGGCATACGGCGGATCATCCCCCCGCGGCACCACGATCCGCACCGCCTTCACACCCTGCGTCTCCTGTACGTCCACGCTGACCGGCAGGGGGGGCGTGATGCGGCGCTCGATGTCCTCCTGGAGCGTCCTGACCACCCGCGAGGGATTATTCACTCCGGGGGAGCGCACCTGGGGATCAGCACTGACGCCGATGTAGAGTGTGCCGCCGTTGGTGTTGGAAAACGCACACACGTCGGCCAGAATAGCGTACAGGCGTCCGCCACGTTGAGTATACCCCTCGTGAAAGTCCTGCACAATCGTCGGCCCCTCCGCCAGTGCAGCCTGAATGTAGTCCATGGGCGCTTTGGCGGCGCGGTAGGGTCGCGTGCGGGCAAAGTCATTGCCCAGAAAGACCGCCCGCAGGGCGACGAAACTGGCTTCGGGCAACAGCATCTCCGTCACCCGCTCGCCGATACCCAGGTGCTTGGAGTCTTTGGAGTCCCGGACCAGGCGATGGGCATCCGAGCCCTGGATGCAATGCATGCGGCGCGGGTACTCGGGGCGCGAACCGTCGAAGAAGCGCATCGTCGCGCCGCGCCCCTTGCTCTCCGTGTCAGTCACCTCCAGGGCATGTAAATGTGGGTCTTGCGTGTAGGCGATGCGCGTCTGCCCGCCAAATCCAAGTCTGCGCATGGCCACACCGTGGGTGGAATCGGCGTGGGCCGCAATGACAATGCCACCGGCCTCGTCAATGAACCGGTAGGCGGTCAACACGTCGGTCGTGGCCCCCACCTCGCCGCTGCCCGCGTCAATTTTATCCAACGGAATGTTGAGCTGGCGCAAAATGAACTCTAACTCTCGCACGTCCATGTCGGGAGAAAAGATGCCGAGAATGTGAAACCCCAAGGTGGCCGTGAACTCGAACCCCGGCAGCACCAGTACCTTCTCCCTCAATCGGCGGTACTCGCTCAACCGCTGCTCCTCATCGTGGCGCAGCCGCCCGAGTTTCTGCAGCAACTCCAGTTGGCGGATTTCCTCGGTCATCGCCCGGTAGCCGGCCACCGTGTTGTGGTCGGTGATGGCGACGATGTCCAGCCCCTTGCTCTCCGCCTGGCGTACAATGCCCAGATAAGAGACACCGGGGTCCAGATAATCAGCGGAGGCGGGCGTGTGCACGTGCAGATCCACCCGCCTCCACTCCGGTTGTGCCTGTAGTTTTTTCTTCCTAATCATTACGCTCCCTAATTGTTCGGATCCACCGATCTCCTACTGCTTTGCAAAGCCGACGACCATCTCGACCAGTTGATCGGGCAGGAAAGGCTTCAACACGAACTGGTCGGCCCCCGCCTCCAAACACTGCGGGCGGCAATCCGCCCCCGACGTCATCACGACAGGAATATGGGATATCCTGTGCTCCTGCCGGATCTGGCGCACCAGGTCAATCGTCTCGTGGCCCTGCACACGCACGTCCATTAGCACCACATCAGGAACGACCTCGCGCACGGCTGGCATGATATCCTGATAGGCCGGAGTCACGACTACCCGGTGATGCTCCAGTTCGAACAGTGTCCTCAACAGCCGTCCTATCTGGCGATCGTCGTCCACCACTAAAATCGTACTCACACTACCTCCTCGGCCAGTAACTTGGGAAGCCTTGAAAACTTCAAGTCTCACCACATCAGTTGTTCGCGCCCCGCCCGGCAATCAACTGCCCCACCTTGGACAGTAGCTCAGTCGGGCTGAAAGGCTTGAGAATAAACGCATCGGCACCGGCGGCCAGGCATTCGTCAGAGCGATCCATGCCTGAGGTCATCACCACCAAGACGTGCTTCAACGCCTCGTCCGAGCGCAGGTCCCGCAATACGCCGAGCGTATTCCCCCGCCCGGTGTGTACGTCCATCAACACGAGCACCGGCTTGACCTGGCGCGCCGTGGGCAGGACGTCATCCGGCCAGGGCACGGTCACCGCCTGATACCCTTCGAACTCTAATACGGTCTTGAGAAGCCCGCTGAAGACCGGATCATCGTCTACCACGATAACAGTGCTCATAGGTTGGTTTTGCCCCTCCTTTTCGCAATGCGTCGTTTCTTCACATCGGACACCAAGGCGACCTTAAACACGTCGTCCACCTGCTCGGCCAACACGAACTCAACGCTCTTGTGCACCTCCTCTGGTACGTCTTCCAGGTCTCTGGCGTTCTGCTTGGGCAGGATCACGATCTTGAGACCAGCCCGATGGGCCGCCAGCACCTTCTCCTTGATCCCGCCCACGGGTAAGACCTGCCCCCGCAGGGTGATCTCTCCCGTCATCCCCACGTCGTCGCGCACCTTGCGACCGGTCAACAGAGAAGCCAGCGCCGTAGCGATGGTGACGCCGGCCGACGGCCCGTCCTTGGGCACTGCGCCGGCCGGCACGTGCAGATGGATGTCAATCTTGTCAAAGATGTCCCCTGGGATACCCAGTTCGCTGGCCTTGGAGCGCACGTAGCTGAGCGCTGCCTGGGCGGATTCTCTCATCACGTCGCCCAACTGGCCGGTGATGGTAAATCCCTTGCCGCCTGGCATCTTGGTGGCTTCGAAGAACATCAGGTCACCACCCGCCACGGTGACGCCGAGGCCCGTCGCGACGCCCGGCAACTGGGTACGCAAGGCCGTCTCGGGGAAATAATGCGGCTTTCCCAGAAAGCGGGGCACGTCGCGCATCGTCACCCGCACCGGCTCCTCGTTTCCCTCCGCGATGCGGGTCACCACTTTGCGGCAGGTACTCCCGATCTCCCGCTCCAGGTTGCGCACCCCCGCCTCGTGGGTATAGTCGCGGATGGTCCTGCGCAACGCACTGGTGGTGAAACTCAATTCCGCAGGCCGCAGGCCGTTCTCTCGCAGTTGGCGAGGCATGAGATACCCCTGGGCGATGCGGACCTTCTCCATCTCGGTATAACCCGCAAGTTCCAGGATCTCCATGCGGTCCCGCAGTGGGGTCGGGATCGGGTCGAGCCAGTTGGCAGTCGTGATAAACATGACGCGGGACAGATCGAAGGGCACATCCAGATAGTGATCGCGGAACTCGCGGTTCTGCTCCGGGTCCAGCACTTCCAGCAGAGCGGCGGCTGGATCCCCCCGAAAGTCCGTTCCCAGTTTGTCCACTTCGTCCAGCATAAAGACCGGGTTCTTCGACCCCACCCGTTGCAGGGCCTGGATGATACGGCCCGGCAGTGCGCCAATATAAGTCCGGCGGTGCCCCCGGATCTCCGCTTCGTCCCGCACTCCACCCAGCGACTGGCGGATGAACTTGCGTCCCAGGGCGCGGGCGATGGACTGCCCCAGGCTGGTTTTGCCCGTACCCGGCGGCCCCACAAAACAAAGGATGACCCCCTCCCGCTCGCGCCGGATGAGGTCGGTCGGCTCCCGCTCGGCAAACTCTTCCTTGCGCTCCTCCCGCAGTTTACGCACCGCCAGGTATTCCAGGATGCGCTCCTTGATCTCGTTCAGGTCATAGTGGTCCTCGTCGAGCACCTGCCGGGCGTGGGGGATGTCGAGGTTGTCCTCCGTCTGGGCGCTCCAGGGGAGGGTGGTCAGCCAGTCCAGGTACGTACGGATGACGCCGTACTCGGCAGCCGCAGTGGGCAGTTTGCTCAGGCGGTCCAGTTCACGGCGGGCCTCCTTCTCTGCTTCCTCCGGCATTCCGGCGCCTTCGATCTTTTGACGGAATTCCTCTACCTCAATCTGCTGTTCATCTGCCTCGCCCAATTCCCGCCGAATCGCCTTGAGTTGCTCACGCAAAAAGTACTCGCGCTGGGTCTTCTCCATCTGCGACTGGGCCTCGCTCTGAATCTTGCGCCCCAGTTCCAGCACTTCCACTTCCTTCGTCAGCAACTTGAGCAACACCCGCAACTTGTCGGTGACGCTATCCAGTTCCAGCAACTGTTGCGCGTCCTCCAGATCCATGATGCGCATCTGGTTGGCAATGGCGTAGACGAATTGCAGGGGATCCTCCAGATTGATGATCAGCGTGCTCATTTCTTCGGGGACGGCGGGGGCCAACTCGGTCAGGCGACGGAAGCCATCGGCGATGTTTCGCCGCAGCGCTTCGACCTCCGGTGAAGTCTCGACCTTCTCCGGGGCCACAGACACCCGCGCCACCATGTAGGGTACCTGGCTGACAAATTCGTCCACCCGCATCCGGAACAGCCCCTGCATGATCAGCGTGAGCGTTCCATCCGGGGCCTTGAACAAGCGGTGGACGGCGGCCACCGTCCCCACCCGGTATACGTCGTCCGGCCCCGGGGACTCCAGTGCCGGGTCGCGGCTGGTGACGAGCCCGACCAGCCGCTTCCCGGCCACCACTTCGTCAATCAACTGGACGGAGCGTGGCTGGCCGACGCGGATGGGCACTGCCGTCATCGGAAAGACGACCAGTCCCCGCAATGGGAGAACCGGCAGCTGCTGCGGGAGCTGGAGCAACCCACTGTCTGCCTCCGCGTCCGGCACATCGCTCGAGTACTCCTTGGCAAGCAACGGGTGGCTCAATATATCCCACAACTCCCCTGCCTTTCCTTTTTCCTTGTCCGACATTCTCTCTCTCCATCCTCCTCTGATTCCAGTACGGCTATCCTACAGCGTAATCCAATATACAATTGTACCACAATTGCACGTCCAACTCAAACGCGCGTGATACGCTCGCCGCACCGAGGTACTTAATCGAACTGTAACGGTATCGCAATGCCAACCGCGCCCCACTTGTGGTATCCTGTGCCAAGACCGTATGAATTATCAGGGTAAGCGGTTACGGTGAAGATAGGAAATCATCGCTATTGAAAACGGCGCACGACGGTGTATACTTGAGAACTGTAGCCCGTGCGCGGGCCACGCGCACTTGACTGCTCACACCGCCCATCGCCATGTCTGGAATCGGGGAGGCACCATGAAGATCCACAATGCGGAGTTCGACGCTATCGTCGTTGGAGCAGGGCCAGCGGGCAGTGTAGCTGCCGAGGCTCTGGCGCGCGCATCACTCCGTGTGGCACTGATCGAAGAGCATCCGGCCATCGGGGTGCCAAATCACTGTTCGGGGCTGGTATCCCCACGCACCCTGGAGTTGGCCGGGGTCACCGAGGAGGCGGTGGGCCTGGTTCGTTTCAGTCACGCACGGGTCTGGGGGCCTGGCGGCCAATCTCTCTGGCTGCAGTCCAATGGCGTACAGGCGATTGCCGTAGACCGGACCCGGTTCGACCAGACGCTTGCCGAGCGTGCCGTGAATGCCGGGACCACCCTGATGCTGGGAACCCAGGTCTGCCACCTGGAGCGGTCGGCGGAATGGGTGCAAGTAGTCGCCCAGACGGAAAAAGGCCGCGTCCAGCTTCATGCCTCTCTCCTCATCGGCGCAGACGGCGCAGGCTCCCAGGTAGCCCGCTGGATGGGAACAAAACACAAGCACGAGACGATCCCGGTAGTAAAAGTAGACCTCGCCTGCCGGGGCTGCCAACCAGAATCCATCGAGATATTTGTGGGGAACCACGTGGCTCCGGGCTGGTTCGGTTGGGTCATCCCGATGCCGGATGGGACGGCTCGCGTCGGCCTCGGGGCCACCCGCTCGCCACAACGCTACCTGGAGCCATTCCTGCACCTCATCCGTAAGTTCGGCGATTTCGTCGTACAGGAGGTCCGGCAAGCAGCACTCCCGCTGGGACCTGCCCGGGATTTCGTGGCAGACCGGGTCATGCTCGTAGGAGCCGCGGCACGGCAGACGAAACCCACCACCGGCGGCGGCATCTACCTGGGCATCCGGGCTGCCCTCCTGGCGGCCACGACCGCGGTAAAGGCTATTGAACAAGGCGACTGTTCCTGCCGCCGGTTGGCGGAATACGAGCAGGCCTGGCAGCAACTGGAGGGCCGTGAGTTGCTGTATGGGCACTGGCTACGCAACGTGTTCCGGCACCTCTCCGACAGGGATTTCAACCTGCTGATCGAACTGCTCGGCAAACCGCAGGCCCAGGGCTTGATCTCGCGCCTGGGGGACATTGATTATCCATCCAGGTTGTTCCTCCCCTTGATGGCGACCCTACGGAAGCGAGCCGTGCCACCGAGGGGCGTGGAAGCCCTGGCACTGGCCAGCCAGACGACTTGAGGAGCACGAGATGGCAATGGCGTCGGCTCGCGAGAAGAACCCTATGGTCCGTGCATTCCATTGGATCGGCCAGCCGCTGTTTGCCAACGCCGGGTACCTGCTGGGTATCCACCTGGTGGCTTCCCTGGCAGGCTTCTTGTATTGGGGGCTGGCGGCCCGGCTGTACCGGCCGGAGGAGGTCGGCCTGGCGTCGGCCATCCTCTCTGCAGCCGCCCTCATTTCAGGGCTGGCGGACCTGGGCATCAGCATCAGCCTGGTACGTTTCTTGCCCGAGGCCGGGTCCCCCCACCGCCTCCTGAACACCGCCTTTACGTTCAATGCCGTGATGGCCTTGTTGATCGGTGGAACGTTCCTGGCCGGCCTCTCGCTGTGGTTACCCTCGCTGATGGTCGTGCAGAGGAATGTCCTCTACGCCGCCGGGTTTCTGGCATACACCACCACGACGACGCTGGAAACCGCGGTGCGGTTTGTCTTCATAGCCCGCCGGCAGGCTGGCTATGCGCTGGTACACACCTGCGTGATCAACGCCAGTCGCCTGCTGCTGATGGTCGTGCTGACCGGCCTGGGTGCAGCGGGGTTGGTGTGTTCGGTGGCCCTGGCTTTCCTGGTGGCCGTCGCCCTCAGCCTCCTGGGATTCCTCCCCAAAGTCGAGGCCGGCTACCGGCCACGCCCGCACTTTAGCCGGCGCGACCTGGCCGGCATGCTCCCCTACTCGTTGGGGAACTATGTGGCCACCTTGCTGACCCAGGCGTCGCCGATGCTCCTGCCGCTCATCGTGCTGGAGATCCTGGGGCCAGCATCCAGCGGCTATGCCTACATCGCCTGGATGATGGGCGGCTTGCTGACCAGCCCTGGCCTGGCCCTGGCCAGCTCTGCCTTTGCCGAAGGGGCCAACTCGCCTCAGCGGTTGACCGGCATCCTTGGCCGGGCGACTGCCTGCGGGCTCGCGGTGACGCTGGTGGCCGCGCTCGTCCTGGGGCTGGCGGCTCCCTGGGTTTTGCTCCTCTTCGGCCCCCGTTATGCGCAGGAGGCCTGTGGACTACTGCGCTGGTTGGCGGCGGCAGCGCCCCTGGCAGTCCTGGTCGGGTTGTATTTCACGTACCTGCGGGTACAGAAGCAGGTTGGCCGCCTGATCCTGTTCAGCGGGGCTATCGCCGCGGCCACACTTGGCCTGGCGGCTACGTGGATGCCTCGCATGGGCATCGCTGCCAACGGTGTGGGCTGGCTGGTCGGCAATGGCTTGGTGGCCGCCGTGGCCGTGGGCCACTGGTCGAGGGATATGCTCAGAAGTAGAAGGAAGGTAGGACCGATGTCAGAAATGAGAAGACTTGTTTGCGGAGGACGAAAGCCGGTAGTGGTAGCGGCCATCCCCTGTTACAACGAAGCGCACTTTGTGGGCGACGTCGTGCGCCGGGCGCTGCGCCGCGTGGATATGGTGGTGGTCGTGGACGACGGCTCCACCGACGACACAGCCGAAGTAGCCCGGGTCGCCGGGGCACGGGTGCTGCGCCATCTCACCAACATGGGGCCGGGCACAGCCGCCCACGATTGCCTGCAAGCGGGCCTGGATCTGCGGGCGGACGTGCTGGTCACGCTGGACGGTGATGGCCAGCACAACCCAGACGAGATCGTCGAAGTCATCGCACCCATCCTGGCCGGAGAGGCGGACCTGGTGATCGGCTCCCGCTTCATGGGGCGCTACAACAACGTGGCCTCCTATCGCCGGTTCGGCATCAACGTGATCACGTTCCTGTACAACCTGGGCGCGCGCACCCAGATCACGGATGCCCAGAGTTGCTTCCGTGCCTACAACCAGCGGGCACTAGAGGCCCTGCACATCACCGAGCCTGGGTTTGGATTCAGCGTCGAGACGCTGGTGCAGGCACGCAATGCCGGCCTACGCATCCGCGAGGTCTCCATCTCGTGCGTGTACCATCCGGAGAGCCACAGCATGAACCCTGTCATCCACGGCCTGGGGGTGGCGCTCATGGTGGTGAAGCACCGGCTGATCGCCGCGCTCAGCGCCCTGGCGAGGGGCAGCGTGCCCGTTGAGCCGGTCGAGAAAAAGCAGATCGCTGCGTGACGGCCAACGAGATGATGAACACTTCGCCTGACTCTCGAGCGCTGGCCGGGCAGACCAGCGTCGTCGTAGTGGCGTACAACACAGGTCACTTCCTGCCAGACTGTATCGCGTCCATCGTCACGACCGAGCCGGGGGTCGAAGTCGTCGTGGTGGACAATGGTTCGACCGACGGGGCCGTGGAGCACGTGCAGGCCGGATTTCCAGGCGTGCGGGTCGTGCGGAGCAAAAGGAACGGCGGTTTCGGGGCAGGGAACAACCTGGGAGCCGCCGCCGCACAAGGGACATTCCTGGTATTCCTCAACCCCGACGCGGTGGTCACCGGCGGCTGGCTGGAGGCACTGGTCCACCCCCTGGCGGAGGACCCTTCCATTGGACTGGTGACCCCCAAGGTGTTGTTGCGGGACGACCCCGATCGCATCAACGTGGCCGGGCTGGAGGTCCACCTCAGCGGCATTACTTTGTGCCGGGGATTGGCTTCGCCCAGGGCTGCCTTCGACGAGGCCACGGAAGTCGCCGCCGTCTCAGGCGTGGCGTTCGCCGTCCGGCGGGACGTGTTCGAGGCGCTCGGCGGTTTTGACGAGGGCTTTTTTCTCTACGTGGAGGACGTGGATATTTCCCTGCGGGCGTGGTTGGCAGGATATCGCTGCCTGTACGTGCCGCAGGCGGTGGTGCTGCACGACTATGCCCTCACGGTGGACGCGCGCAAGACGTTCTACGTGGAGCGCGGCCGCTACCTGATGCTGCTCAAAGCGTTCAGCCAGCACACGTTGCTGAGCCTGGTGCCGACGTTACTGCTGGCGGAGGTAATCACCTGGGGGTGGCTCCTGTGGCGCAATCCGACGGCCATCGTACAGAAACTTGGGGCCTACCGTTGGGTGCTGGCCCACCGTGCACAGATCGCCTACAAGCGATGCCGCGTGCAGGCCCAGCGCACGCAGCCTGACGGGGTGTTTCTGGAGCGCTGCCAGTGGCGCCTGGGCTTCGGCCAACTGGCTGGCCCCCGCATGGCACGGGCAGCCGGGGTTGTGTTCGGCCCCTTGCTGCGAGGAGCCTCGCGCATCAGCCAGATAGCCCTGGGACGCTCAGGAGGGCTCCTATGAAGATTGCCCTGGTTTGCTCTCACGGCGGACACCTGACGCAGATGAATATGCTGGTGCCGGCCCTGGAAGGACACGAGCACTTCTGGGTCACCTACCGCTGCGTTCGCACCGAGGCGATGGCCGCCCAGGAGCACGTCTACCTGTTGACGAACATCGGCACCAACCCGGCGCGCATGGCGGTGGCATTTTTCCACGCACTCAGGATCATGCTCGTGGAACGCCCCAGGGTGGTCATTTCCACTGGCGCCGAGATCGCCATCCCATTCTCGTGGGTCGGCAAGGTGCTGGGGGCACGCGTGGTGTACATCGAGTCCTGGTCCCGCATCCATACCCGTTCGGGGACAGGTCCGCTGGTCTATCCTGTGACCGACCTGTTTCTGGTCCAATGGCCGGACGTGCTTCGCTTCTACGGGTCCAAGGCCCGTTACGTAGGAGGCCTGATATGATCTTTGTGACGGTAGGCCTGCACCCACATGGATTCGACCGCCTGGTACAGGCAGCGGACGAGATGGCCTCATGGGCCGAAGAGACGGTCGTGATCCAGCGAGGGGGCACGGAGTATACACCACGCTCTACCCCCTATTTCGACTTCGCCGACGAAGCCCAGATGCAGCAATGGTTGTCCGAGGCGCGGGTCGTGGTCCTCCACGGCGGGGCCGGTTCCATCCTCAATGCCCTGCGGTCCAACAAGCCGCTCGTGGTGGCTCCACGGCTCAAGCGCTTCGGGGAGGTGATTGACGACCACCAACTGGAATTGGCCGAGGTCCTATCTCAGCAGGGGAAGGCGATCACGGTGATGGACGTGACGGCTGAGGCATTGTGGCAAGCCATCGTGCAAAGCATCGAACGCTGGGGGCAGGCTGCCAGCCAGGCATCTGCCAACCACAAGTTACAGGACACACTGCGGGCCTGGCTGGCCGAGCAAGCCACGCCGTCTACACGGCGAGCACGGTGGTTTTTCCGCCGCAGCCACTAGGGGGCAAGCGATGCGCATCTGCATGGTGACGTCGGCGCCGCTACCGCCGCGCGAAGGGATCGGCTTCTACGTGTGGAACCTGTCCCGCTTCCTGGTACAGCAGGGGTACCAGGTAACCATCGTCACACGCGGCCAACGTGGGAAGCCAGCCTGCGAGAGCCTGGCAGGAATTTCGATCTGGCGGCCACGATTCTACCCGCTATATCCCCTGCACGTACATCTGCACGGACTGTTCGTTCAGCGCCTGGTGCGGCAGTTGGAGCCGGAGGTTGACCTGTTTCACCTGCACTCGCCCCTGGTACCCCCGCTCCGCAGCAGCCGCCCCATCCTGGTCACGGTCCACTCCACCAGAGTGGGAGCCACGCGCGACCTGCGGGTCACAGATTTGGGATCCTTGCTTACCCGGTTCCAGGTGCCGGTCAGCATCCAGATCGAGCGCCAAACGTTCGCCCAGGCGGACCAGATCGCCGTGGTGGCCCGCAGCGTGGCCACCGATCTGGCACGCTATGACGTGGGCAAGAAGCCGGCAGCGGTGCTGGGGAACGGCGTTGACACCGACGTCTTCAGCCCCGGCGGAGCGAACACAGCGGGGAACACTGGCGGGACGTACGTCCTGGCCGCAGGCCGCCTGGCCCCAGGCAAGGGATTCGAGGATCTGATCGAGAGCATGGGGCACGTAGCCCGCCGGTTTCCCAACGTCCGCCTGTCCATTGCCGGAGCAGGCCCTTTGGAGAAGCCGTTGAGGGCCCGCATAGAGCAGATGGGACTGGACCGCACCGTGCGCTTGCTGGGGCACGTGGGAAAGCGGGCCGAGATGGTCGCACTGTACCGTGGAGCAACGGCCTTCGCCCATGCGTCGCACCACGAAGGTCTGCCCACCGTGCTGCTGGAGGCCATGGCCTGCGAGAAGGGGATCGTATGCACAGCGGCCGGTGGGGCAGTGGACGCAGTCACAGATGGAGTCAACGGTCTCCTCGTCCCTCCCGGAGCACCCACAGTGCTGGCCGAGGCGATTGGCCGTTTGCTGGACGACACCAGGTTGCGGACCCGGCTGGGAGCAGCCGCCAGGCGCACGGTGGAAGATCGCTACTCTTGGCAGGCCGTGGGCAGCAACTATGAGCGCGCCTACCAGGCACTCTTGCACGGGCGCGCTCCTGGTGAGTGTGAGTACGTCGAATTGGATTCCCATCTTCAGGGTGGCAGATACTCATGCATACGAGCCTGAAACAAGCGATCGTCCTCCAGAGCGACGATCGGTGGCTGGGATATATCGGGGTGGCCCTGGGCACGGCCCTCGCGCTCATCTTGCTCGCCGTCGGCCTCTACCAGCCATTAGGCCTGGCCGTCACGATCCAGATGACCTCTCTGGGCTACCTGTTGCTCAGGGAGCGCCTGAGCATTCCATCTCTGGCCCAGCGAGAGGGAGTCCTGGCCGGGCCAACTCCCAGGTGGTCTGTATTTCTGACCGGACTGCTGCCCATCGTGGTCGCAGTAGTGGCGTGGCAGGTCATCTCGGTTTGTACGGGAGCGTTGCAGCGGCCACTGTGGGTGTTCCTGGTGTTGGCCGGCATCCCGGGGCTCATCCTGGCGCAGAAAACGCTCTTCCCGAAGACAGGGGACACAGAGACGTCTTTTGTCGTCCAGGTGCTGATACTGGTCGTCGCCATCGTACTGAGCAGTGTGGCAGTTTTTCCGCACAATGGCGGCGATACGTGGGCACATCTGCACAACGCGCGGGTGATCCTGGAGAACCAGGGGGTTGACGGCATCCAGGATACCTATCGCGATTATCCCCTGTATCCAGCCCTGATCTCGATTCTGTCGGCGTCCACCGGCTGGGAGGCCGCCGAAGCAGCACGCCTGTTGAACGTCTTCATCGCCATCGTAAGTCTCCTACTGTTGTATTCCCTGTCCAGGCAGTTCCACACGCCTCTTGAGAACCTGGCCCTGCTGCTGCTGCTGTTGGGCAGCAAATGGTTCATGCATTGGACGACGTTGGTAGTCTCCATGAACACCGCCATGTTGTTCTACTGCTTGCTGGTGGTCGTCCTTTTCCGGCGCCTGTACAAGAAAGTGGACACCAAAGAGACCATTGTCATGTTTCTGATCACAGGCATGATCCCCTTCTTTCACCCCGTCGGGTCCATGGTGACGATTTTCCTGCTGATCGGCTTTTGGGCCCTGGAGAGAACCCGCGTGCACGACGTGGTTGGCCGGCGCCCCCTGAGCCAGCGCTCTCTGATCGGGTTCTCGCTCCTGGTCTTCATCTTCACCCTGACCCAGTGGATGTACTATGGCGATTTCGTGTTCGATAGGACGGTAAAAGGCCTGGCCAATGCGATCTTCGCCGACAGTCCTTCGATCCAGTTGGCCTCCAGCCACAGGGGCGTGCTCGTCTACACGCTGGACCAGTTGAACTTTTACGCTCTGCTCGGCCTGGCCGGACTGGAGATGATGCGACAGATCTGGCGCAGAACGGACCGGCTGAACCTGTACGCCAGTTTGCTCGGCCTGGCGTTCGTGTTGTTTGGATACGCGACTCAGGCGATGAACCTGTTGGGCGTAATGCCATACCGCTGGTTTCTGTTCGGGAATCTGCTCCTGGTCTTTCCGGCCTCTTCCGCCTTCGCCAACCTGTTCCAGCGCCGGTCCTATTGGGTGCGCATCGCCGCCGTGGGGATGATCGTGTTGTATTTCTTCACCGGATTGACCAACACCGAAGTCAATCGGGACCGCCCTCTGTACGGCAAAGAGATAACGCAGTTGTTCGAGCTGACTTCTCCGGAATACGCGGGACTGCTCACACTGCAGGAAGCCATGCAGCAACGGGACGTCAGAGTCAGGGTGGACTTTCGATTGTGGGATTACTTGAAGTACGTGCCAGGGAACGAACGCACCGGCTACTGGCACCAGATTCAACTGGACGGGTTCGACGGCATCTTTGCACTGCGTGCCGCCTACCTGGATCGCCTGTTCCTCGTCAACGGCTCTGCTTCTCAGTTGGACCTCCAGCAACTTAATCTCTCTCAATTCTACGATAGCGGCCGCATGCAGTTACTGGACCACGTGGACGAGTAGGAGATGGCACAATGGCACCGACATCCTTCACCGAGATGATCGTCTGGATCATGGCCGTAGTGTTTCTGATTGGGCCTGGATGGCTCCTGGCCGTGCGGCTATTTCCGGACGAACGTCCATGCTGGCAGATCGCCGTAGGGGGAGGGATCGGCATCGCCCTGCTGGGCTTGAGCGCATTGGTCTTGAGTTACCTGCCCGTGGGCCTCACACGCCATTCGATCATCGTCGCCATCGTCGTGCTGGATGGGCTCCTGGCGGTCTTGCTTGGCTGGGCCCCGGAGCGGATCTTGCAGCGAGTGTCCCGGCTGGTTTCCGCCCTCCAGCGGCGCAGGCAGTCTGGCTGGAAGGGCTACGTCTGGCCAGCCGTGGCGCTCGTTACCTTCCTGGTGTTCGTGCTCGCTACGCCGCCCTTGAGCCAGGGCTCGCAGGAGAGTTACACCGAGTTCTACATCGTGGACGGCCTTTCGGACGTGCCACCCTGGCGCCGCCTGCTCCCTGCCTCCGAGCCCGTCGGGCTGACGCTCGCCGTGGCCAGCCACGAAACAACGCCCGAGTCGTTCCAGGTCCACCTCATCACAGAACGGGAGACCCAAATCATCCCCCTCGGCGTCCTGGAGCCTGGCGCCAACGTCAGGCAAAGCATTCGCATTCCGTCGCGCACCAGCGCTGAGCAGCGGTACACCCTGGCTCTATACAAGGGGGACTCGAGCGTGGCGTATCGGACCCTGCACGTTTGGCTCCGCACGCCACCGGGCGAATTCGACGCTGGGAACGACCCAACCCAATCTCTGACCCGCCATGGCCCGCGTTAGTGGTGGAGAGATGCTCATGCAAGTACAACGATCCTCTGCACCGGCGGCAGTAGGAGGCGACGCAACCCGTACCAGCCGTTCCACGTGGATCGGCCTGGCGTACCTGGTGGCCCTGGCAGCAGCCGAGGTGCTCACCAGCCTCGTCGAGCCTCGCCTCGGGCTGCTGATGCATGGCACGCTACTGGTGGCGCTGTTTTTCCACACGGCCCTGACCTGGGAGCGCCCCGGCCACCGGTTGTTGCTCAGTCTGACCTTTGCCCCCCTCATCCGCTTGCTGAGCCTGTCCCTGCCCCTGGCCGGCTTCCCAATAATCTACTGGTACTTGATCGTCAGTGTGCCACTGTTCGTGGCCGCCGCCATGGCCTTGCGTACCCTGGGGCTCTCCAGGATGGAGATCGGCCTCAACCTGAGAGCCTTCCCGCTCCAAATGCTGGTGGCCCTCACCGGCCTGAGCCTGGGCTACCTCGAATACCGCATCCTGCAGCCTGCGCCGCTGGCCCACAGCCTGGCCTGGGAGGAGGTGTGGATACCGGGGCTAATCCTGCTGGTCTGTACGGGCTTCGCCGAGGAACTGATCTTCCGGGGCATAATGCAGCAGACTGCCGTAGAGGTCCTGGGGCGTGGAGGGGGGATCGTCTACGTGGCCATCCTCTTCGCCGTGTTGCACGTGGGGTACGGTTCGCTGACCGACGTTCTCTTCGTCTTCGGCGTGGCCCTCTTCTTCGGCCTGGTCAAGTCCGTCACCGGCTCCATCCTGGGGATCTCGCTCGCCCACGGGATGACCAACATTCTCCTGTTTCTGACGATCCCGCTCGGCCTGAACTACTTTGACCTGATCGCCCCCTACTTGTATGGGCGGTAAGGACGGGCAGCAAGAGGGGTTTCACAAACGCAAAAGGCCACGGAGCCAGGGCCCCGTAGCCTCCTCACGTATCCGCAGCCAACCGTTATTTTAGAGCCTCGACAACCCTCACCGCGACGATCAGCACGAAGGCGATCAGAAGCGGCACGATACCGATCCGCAACGCCTGCCCCAGGGCGCGAGCGAAGCGCCCCCTGGAAGCGGTGGTCAATTCTTTCTGGACGAGCAGCACCAGCAAGGTGACAATGCCTACCAGGGCCAGGGAACTGGCGATGGCAATCGTGGTGATCGTAGCCACAGTGGCTGTCGTAACCGTCGAAACCATGATCCTATCCTCTCCGAGAATTGCCATTCAGTATACTCCAGGATGGTCCTCGAAGGGTTTCATTTCCGTTACAACAGCGTTTCCGTATGGTTTTGACCGTGCGCCTGGTCTGTGGTATACTTGCCTCTCACCTGAGGAGGCAGTATGCTGAGCGACAGAGCACGTGTAATCCTGTTCTGGTTCACTATCGGTATGATCGGACTGGTGGCCCTGGTAGCGATCATCACCATTCTGCGGGCGTGCAGCGGCGTGGTGTCCATTGCCCCTCGGGCGTCCATCCGCCCCGCTGAGGTCAGCCTGTGTCCCGGTGAGCAACAGCAGTTCACCGTCGAGGACGACGCCGAGGTCACGTGGGAGGCTACAGGGGGCACGATCAGTCCGAGCGGCCTATTCACCGCGGGAGCCACCGCCAGTGACTATACCGTCGAGGCTTCCCGGCCCGGATCGCGCCTGGCAGCCGAGGCCCTCGTCCACGTCGTTGCCTGCACCCCTACAGCCACGCCTATCCCATCCCCTACCCTCCTGCCCACTCCGACCGCCACGCCGACGCTGGAACCTACCGCTCCCTTGCCGTCTGCCGATCCCCAGGGTGACCTGGAGGCCTATGAGAGCGGAAGCCGGATCGAAACGTCCTCTCCCGGCCTGGACATCCGCGCGGCCAGCATCGGCCCCGACATGCGGGTGGAACTCCAACCCACCACAGGGGTGCCGGCGCAACTGGCCGGCTGGGCTACCCCGGACGAGGTATTGCTGTGGGTCGCCCTGTACGAGCCGATCCCCAATCCGCCCACCGTGTTCACCGACTGGTTGTTCGTGCTCGATCTGGACGGAAACGTCGCCACCGGCCGCCCGGCGGGCAGTGCCCGCATCAACCCAGACCTGGGGACCGAGGCTGCGATCGGCGTGTCCTACAACCCGGCCAGCGGCCAGTTCGAGCCATACCTGTGGATATGGGACCCCGCGCAGCAGAATTGGGCGGAGAGACCCAACGTGGTGCGCTTTTACCTGGACGAGTCGCGCACCCTGATCGGGCTGGCGTTGCCACGGGAAACGCTGGTGCAAGACGTGACCCAGACCACCGGGGTAACGCTCGTACCGGAGGCGGTGAAAGGTCGAACGGCCGCGCTTTCGTACACCGGGGAACAGCCGGTGGTAGACTTTTACCCCAACCGGCCGGCGCAATAAACCGCCACGATTATGACGACCCGTAGTGACGACTTCAGTCGTTCCCCCAACAACAAGAGCGGCTTAAATTGCGATACACCTCGTAGTGACGACTTTAGTCGTTCCCCCAACAACAAGAGCAGCCAAAGTCGCCACTACGAACCTGACTCAAGGCATGGTCAACACGTCTGCAATCTGCTCCACCATCCAGTCCAGTTCCTCTTTCTGCACGATCAGAGGTGGAGCCAGGCGGATGACGGTCCCGTGGGTCTCTTTGGCCAGCACGCCCCGCTCCTGCAGTGCTTCGCAGAAGCGGCGGGCTCCCCCCGCCTTGGGCTTGAGCACGATGCCGACGAAGAGCCCCTGGCCTCGGTAGAGGGCGACGTGTGGACTCTGGATCTGCCGGAGACGCGCGATCAGGTACTCCCCCAACTCTGCCGCGCGCTCGCAGAGGTGCTCGTCCACGATGACCCTGAGCGCCTCCCGCGCTACGGCGCACGCCAGGGGGTTCCCCCCGAACGTCGAGCCGTGTTCGCCCGGCTGGAAGACGTCCAGCACCGCCCGCGACGACAGTACCGCCGAGACCGGGTACATGCCGCCCGAGAGGGCCTTACCGAGCATCACCATGTCCGGCCGTACCCCCTCGTGCTCGCAGGCCAGCATCTTGCCGGTGCGTCCCAACCCGGTCTGAATCTCGTCGGCGAGCATCAGCACGTTATAACGGGTGCAGATTTCTCGCGCGCGCCGGAGATAACCTTCCGGCGGCACCACGACGCCCCCCTCCCCTTGCACGGGCTCGACGATGAAGGCGACCGTGTTGGGCGTGATCGCCCGCTCCAACGCGGCCGCGTCGCCGTAGGGCACGATCTCGAAGCCAGGCGTGAACGGGCCAAAGCCGTCGCGATACAGTTCTTCCGTGGAGCAGGTGATGATGGCGATGGTGCGCCCATGGAAATTGCCTGCACAGGCAATGATCTCGGCCTGATCGTCTGGCACGCCCTTGACCATGTAACCCCATTTGCGGGCCGCCTTGAAGGCCGTCTCGACCGCCTCCGAGCCCGAGTTCATCGGCAACATCATCTCGTAGCCGGTCAACTCGCATAACTCTTTCGCCAGCAACGGCAATTGGTCGTTGCGGAAGGCCCGCGAGGTCAATGCCAGCCTCTGAGCCTGCTCGATCATCACGCGCACGAGCCGGGGATGGCAGTGGCCCTGGTTGAGTGCCGAGTAGGCCGAGAGGCAGTCCATGTACTTGCGCCCCTCTACGTCCCAGACCCACACCCCCTCTCCCCGCGTGATGACGACGTCGAGAGGTCCGTAGTTGTGAGCGTTGTACTGATCCTCGAGCGCGATGTAATCCTGCGTGTTCAAATCTGTTCACCTCATTATTTTATGATGCACGTGCAAACAGCCTGCCCATGTTACCACGATTCCAGGGATTCGTGAAATGGTAGGTGAATGGAGGAAGCAACAGGTGAGGGCATGACTACCACTCTGCTGACCGGTGTGGTATAATGCGGGCTGATGGCCGAGTTTGTCCACCTCCACGTGCACAGTGAATACTCGCTCCTCGACGGACTCAGCAGTTGCCGGAAACTGGCCGAGCGCGCAGTCGAACTGGGGATGCCTGCGTTGGCCCTCACCGATCACGGCACGATGTATGGCGCCGTCCAGTTCTACAAGGCGTGCCGGGCGGCCGGGATCAAGCCGATTGTCGGCCTGGAGACATACATCGCCCGTCGCAGCCACCGGGAGCGAGGAGACGCACAGCAAGACCGCAAACCCCACCACCTGATACTGTTGGCGCAGAACGATGCCGGCTACCACAACCTGATGCGGCTGGCGACGATCGCCCAACTGGAGGGCTTTTACTACAAGCCACGCGTGGACAAAGAGACACTGGCCGAGCACGCCGATGGGCTGATCGCCCTCTCCGGCTGCAGTTCGTCCGAGGTTTCCCGCCTGATTCAGAATGGCCAACTTGACCAGGCCCGCCAGGCCATCGCCTGGTACCGCGAGGCCTTTCCGGGCCGCTACTACCTGGAAGTCCAGGAACACGACCTCCCCGAACTGACGCAGGTCAACCGCCACCTGTTCTCCCTGGCCCGCGAATTCGACCTGCCGTTGGCCGCCACCAACGACGTGCACTATGCCCGCCGTGAGCAGGCCAGCACCCACGACGTCCTGTTGTGCATCCAGACCGGCAAGACGGTCAACGAGCCGAACCGCATGCACATGGACGGCGATAGTTTCTACCTCCGAAGTGCCGACGAAATGGCGGCCCTCTTTCCCGAGGCGCCCGAGGCACTGACGAACACGTTGCGCATCGCGGAGATGTGTGAACTGGAACTGGAATTTGGCCACTACCACCTGCCCCCCTTTAACGTGCCAGCAGGCTACGACGCGCAGAGTTATCTGCGCCACCTGTGCGAAGAAGGGCTGCAGCGGCGATACGCCGACATTACTCCCACAATCCGCCAACGGCTCGACTACGAATTGGAGATCATCCACCGCATGGGTTTCGACTCCTATTTTCTCATCGTGTGGGACCTATGCCGCTTCGCCCGGGAACAGGGCATCTGGTGGAACGTGCGCGGTTCGGGAGCCGGTTCCATCGTCGCCTATAGCCTGGGCATCACCAACCTGGAGCCGCTGCAACACGGGCTGATCTTCGAGCGCTTCCTCAACCTGGGCCGCGTGACGATGCCCGACATTGACCTGGACTTTCCCGACGACCAGCGGGACCAACTGATCCGCTACACCGTCGCAAGATACGGCCAGGACCAGGTGGCGCAGATCATCACCTTCGGGACGATGGGGGCCAAGGCGGCCATCCGGGACGTAGGGCGGGCGCTGGACTATCCGCTGTCGGAGGTGGACCGCATCGCCCGCCTGGTGCCGTCCGGCCCCAAAGTCACCCTGGACCAATCGTTGCAGGATGTACCGGAGTTACGGGAGCAATACGAGGCGGAGGAGCACATTGGGCGGCTGATTGACGTGGCACGCGGTGTAGAGGGCAACATACGCCACGCCAGTACGCACGCCGCCGGCGTCATCATCTCCGACGTTCCACTGGTCGAGTACACGCCCCTGCACCGGCCGACGCGCGGCGGCGAGAGCGACGAGATCGGCGTCGTCACCCAGTATGCGATGGACGAACTGGCCGAACTGGGGCTGCTCAAGGTTGATTTCCTGGGCCTCTCCACACTCACGATCATGCGCCGCGCCTGTGGACTGGTCCGCCAGCGGCACGGCGTGGACCTGAACCTGGACACGATTCCCACCCAGGATCCAATCATCTACGAACTGCTCTCGCGCGGGGACGTGATGGGCATTTTCCAGGTGGAAGGGCAGGGGATGCGACGGGTGTTGATGAAGATGCAGCCCACGCAGTGTGATCACATCATCGCGACGATTAGCCTGTTCCGTCCCGGGCCGATGGAATACATTGACGACTACATTGACCGCCTACAAGGCCGCAAGCCGGTCGAGTACCGCCATCCCAAGTTGGAGCCGATCCTGCGAGAGACCTTCGGTATCATCGTCTACCAGGAAGAGATTATCCGCATCTTGACGGACATCGCCGGTTATCCTGCAGGCGATGCCGACCTGGTCAGACGCGCCGTGGGTCACAAGATAAAGGCCGAATTACTTAGGCACCGCGCGTCGTTCGTCGAAGGTGCAATCCAATACGGCGGATTGCCGCAGGAGACTGCAGAGGGCATCTTTGATGACATCGAGTACTTCGCCCGTTATGGTTTCAACAAGTCGCATGCGGCTGACTATGCCATCCTGACCTGCCAGACCGCCTATCTCAAGGCCAAATATCCGGTCGAGTACATGACGGCGCTGTTGAGCGTCGAACGCAACAACACCGAAAAGGTGGGCCTCCTGATCGCCGAGTGCCGCCGCATGGGGATCGAGGTGCTCCCCCCTGACATCAACACCTCCGGCCTGGATTTCACGATTGAGGAACAGGCCGACGGCAAATCCGCGATTCGCTTCGGACTGGGGGCGATCAAGAACGTGGGCGAGGGGCCGATCGAGACGGTCCTGGCCGCCCGCCAGGCCGGGGGAGCTTTCCGTGACCTGGAGGGTTTCTGCCGCCGGGTGGACCTGCGGCAAGTCAACCGGCGGGCGCTGGACAGTATGATCAAGGTGGGTGCGCTCAGGCCCTTCAGCACCCGCTCGCAACTGCTCTCCGTCATGGACCGCATCATGGGACTAAGCACGGGGCTGCACAACGCGCGGGACGTGGGGCAGATGAGCCTATTCGGCGAGGCCACCGGCGTGAGCCTGACCGCTGAGGACACCCTGCTGCCTTCCCTCTCCAGGGCTGACGAAGTGCCGGCGAAAACCGTCCTGGCCTGGGAAAAGGAGCTGGTCGGGGTGTACATCTCCGAGCATCCTCTGGCTCAGGCACTGACCCGGCTACAGGACGTGGTGAACGCCCACGTCGGCGCACTGCAAGAGGAGGCCAACGGGCAACAGGTGACCGTCGTGGGGATGGTGCAGCGGGTGCGCCGCCACCTGACGAAGAAGGGGGATGAGATGGCGTTCGTGACGTTGGAGGACCTGCAAGGCACCTGCGACGTCGTCGTCTTCCCTCAGACGTGGAGCCAGACGAAAGAGTTGTGGCAGCCGGAGGGCATCCTGGTCGTGGCCGGCAAGGTAGACGCTGGGCGCAGGGACACACCCAGCCTGTTGTGCGACTGGGCCAAGGTCCCCGACGAGGTGGCGACTCCGGCGGATGTGGGCCGCCGCCAGGCCGCCCCGCCCCCCCCTCCACCTCCCCCTCCGCCTGTCCCCCCCCCAGTGCGCATCGTGCGGGTGACGTTGACGCGCAGCGGCGAGCAGACCGCGGACGTGCAGACCCTGCGCAAAGTCCACAGCCTGCTGGCGGGACATCCCGGCCAGGACCGCTTCACCATTCGCCTGATCGGCGGCACGAACAGGCCGGTCGAGTTGGCGTTCCCGAACGACACGACGCGCTACGATGCCGAACTGGCACAACAACTCAAGGCCATGCTCGGCCCGGATGCGCTATACGTAAGCTGAGAAACCAGGTTTCTTCTGAAAAACCTGGTTTCTGGCTGCTAGACGATCACCGGCTCCCGGTACAGGCCAAAGACCTCCCGGAAGACGTCCATGATCTCCTGCAAGGTGGCGTAGACGCGCACGGCGTCGAGGATGTAGGGCATGGTGTTCTCGGTGCCCTGGGCGGCGATGCGCAGCCGGTCGAGCGCCTGCCCCACCGCCCCGTTGTCTCGCTCCGCCCGCACCTGAGCCAGCCGCGCACATTGGCGCTCGTACCCCTGCGGGTCTATCTGTAGGAGCGGGACCGCCAATGGTTCGTCCGCCACGTATTCGTTGATGCCGACGACGATACGCCGCTGTTCGTCAATCTCCCGCTGGTAGCGGTAGGCCGCGTCGGCGATCTCCTGCTGGAAGAAGCCGGCTTCGATGGCCGGAATGACCCCGCCCAGCGCCTGGATCCTCTCGAAATAGTCGTAGGCCTCGCGCTCCAGCCGGTCGGTGAACGCTTCGACGGCGTAGGCCCCGCCCAGGGGGTCCACGGTGTTGGCGACGCCCGACTCGTGGGCGATGATCTGCTGCGTGCGCAGGGCGATGGTGACGGCGTGCTCGCTGGGGAGCGCCAGCGCTTCGTCCAGGCTGTTGGTGTGCAGCGACTGCGTGCCGCCCAGCACCGCTGCCAGGGCCTGGATGGCCACCCGCACGACGTTGATCTCCGGCTGTTGCGCGGTCAGCGAGCAGCCCGCGGTCTGGGTGTGGAAGCGCAACCACCACGAGCGCGGGCTCTGCGCCCCGAACGTGTTGCGCATCTCCTGCGCCCAGATGCGCCGGGCGGCGCGGAACTTGGCGATCTCTTCCAGAAAGTCGTTGTGGCAGTTGAAGAAGAAGGAGAGGCGCGGCGCGAAAGCGTCCACGTCCAACCCGCGCCGGCAGGCCCAGCGCACGTACTCCATGCCGTCGGCCAGGGTGAAGGCCAGTTCCTGCGCGGCCGTCGCGCCGGCCTCCCGAATGTGATACCCGGAAATGGAGATGGTGTTCCACTTGGGCAGGTGGTGGGCGCCGAACTCGACCGTGTCGGTCACCAGCCGCATGGAGGGGCCAGGTGGGAAGATGTACTCTTTCTGGGCGATGTATTCCTTGAGGATGTCGTTCTGGGTAGTGCCGCCCAGTTCGCGCATCGGTACGCCCTGTTTTTCGGCCGCGGCGATGTACATGGCCCACACGATGGCCGCCGGGCTGTTGATGGTCATCGAGGTGCTCACCTGGCCCAGGGGGATGCCGTCGAAGAGGGCCTCCACGTCGCGCAGCGAGGAGACCGCCACGCCGCACTTGCCGAACTCCCCTTCCGCCTCGGGGGCATCCGTGTCGTAGCCGTACAGCGTGGGCAGGTCGAAGGCCGTGGAGAGGCCGGTCTGGCCCTGCTCCAGCAGGTATTTGAAGCGGGCGTTGGTCTCCTCGGCGGTGCCAAAGCCGGCAAACATGCGCATGGTCCACAGCCGCCCCCGGTGCATGGTGGGATGCACGCCCCGTGTGAAGGGGTATTCACCCGGGAAGCCCAGCCGGTCCAGGGCCTCGTCCCCCAGGTCGAGCGGCGTATAGAGCCGCGCGACAGGTTCGCTGGAGGTGGTGATGAACTCCTCGTACCGTTCAGGGTACTGGTCCAGGGCTTTTTTGAGCGTCGTCTGTTCCCAGCCCTGAAACGCCTGGCGCAGATCGTCGCGTTCCATGTCTGTGTTACCTCCTAGATTGAGAAGAAGCCAGGTTTTTCCCAAGAACCTGGCTTCTCCTATCAGTTATTAACGATGGCCTGGCCCTCCGCTCCCAGCACCCACTGAGCAAACTCGCGCGCCTGGCCGGCCGGTTCGCCCACGGTCGCCAGGTAGAGCGGACGCCAGAGCGGATAACTCCCGTCGGAGATCGCAGCACGGGCCGGCAGTACCCCCTCCACCGGCAGCACCCGCAGGCCATCCGCGGACGGTTCCTCGAGCCGCAGCGTGGAGACGTAGCCGATCGCTCCGGGCGTGCGCGCCACGTACTCGACGACGGCCCGGCTGGAGGGCATGACTACCGCGGTGAGGGCAACGTCACGGCCGCCCAAGACGACGTTTTCGAACACAGCGCGGGTGCCGGAACCCTGCTCGCGGCTGACGACGGACAATACGACCCCACCCCACTCCTGCACCTGGCCACGAAAGACCGCCTGCAACTGGGCCAGGCCCGTCTCGCTGAACGGCGTGGCGGGATGGACGACGACGGCGACGCCATCGCGGGCGAACGGCTGCGACCACAGCGCACCTGGCTCGGC
>DATKWP010000581.1:0-10843 GCA_035529535.1 Anaerolineae bacterium
CCACCGCAGTGCCCGTCGTACCCACCGCGGTGCCGGCCGGCCCCAGGCGCGGCGGCAAGATGACCATCGCCACGCGCGTCCAGCGGGTGGACCACCCCGCCCGCTTCTCCTGGATCGAGGCCACCAACCAGTTCCGCCAGGTCTGCGAGTACCTGACCCTCACCGACTGGGACAACATCACCCACCCCTACCTGCTCGAAAGTTGGGAGGCCAACGCCGACGTCAACGAGTGGACGCTCCACGTGCGCCAGGGTGTCAAGTTCAACGACGGGCAGGATTTCACCGCCGACGACGTCATCTTCAACTTCCAGCAGTGGCTCAACCCCGACATCGGCTCCTCCATGCTCGGCCTGATGTCCTACCTGACGCCGGAGAACGTCGAGAAGGTGGACGACTATACCGTCAAACTGCACCTCAGTTCGCCGCAGATCGGCGTGCCGGAGCACCTGTTCCACTACCCGGCCATGATCGTGCCCAAGACCTTCGAGGGCGACATCATCCGCCAACCCGTTGGCACCGGGCCGTACCTGCTGGAAGAGTACGTGGCCACCGAGCGCGCCACCTTCAAGCGCCGCGAGGACTACTGGCAGAACGGGGCCGATGGCCAGCCCCTGCCCTACCTCGACCAGTTGATCTTCCTCGACCTGGGCGAAGACACAGCAGCCCAGGTTGCGGCCCTGCAAAGTGGCCAGGTGGACAATATCTTTAACCCGCCCGCCGAGGTCTGGCAGGCCGTCAAGGACCTGCCCAACGTCGTCGTCTACTCGGCCAGCACCGCCCAGACCTTCCACGTCCGCATGCGCGCGGACACCGCGCCTTTCGATGACGTGCGCGTGCGCCAGGCGCTCAAAAAGTGCATTGACCGCCAAAAGATGCTCGACCTGGCCTGGTTCGGCGAGGGCGTCTTGGGCCACGACACGGTCTTTGCGCCCGTGCACCCCGAGTACTGCCAGAAGGAAATCCCGGCCTACGACCCCGAGGGCGCCAAGGCGCTGCTGGCCGAGGCCGGCTATCCCGACGGGGTGACCGTCGAGCTCTCGACGCAGCAAGCGCGCGCCGAACCGGCCATGGCCCAGTCGCTCAAGGAGACCGCCGCCGCCGGTGGCTTCACCATCAACCTCAACATCCTCCCCTCCTCCCAGTACTGGGACATCTGGACTGAAGTGCCGCTGGGCATCACCATCTGGGCGCACCGCCCGCTGGGCATCATGATTCCCGCCCTGGCCTTCACCGCCGACGAGGCCGGCAATCCCGGCGCCTGGAACGAGACCCGCTGGGTGGACGAAGAGTACGTCGAGCTGCTCCGCGAGGCCGAAAAGACGCTCGACGTCGAGGCCCGCCGCGCGATCGCCTGCCAGATGGAAGACATCGAGATGGAGCGCGGCTCGGCCGGCATCGCCTTCTTCACCAACGTGTGGTACATCTGCCACCAGCGCTTCGAGGGTGTGCGGGCGCATCCCACGAACTACGACCTGCTCAACGAAGTGTGGGAGAACCCAGACAAGGCCTGAGGCGGCACCCGCACCAGGGCGGCCCCTGTGCCGTCCTTCGCCCGTTGTAGGGGCGCGGAGTCCGCGCCCCTACAACCCCTGCGGGAGCACCGCTCTACCTCCCACCGGCCTGCTCAGGAGGGACCATGGCCAGATTCATCCTGCGTCGTTTGGGTTTCATGCTGCTGACCATGCTGCTCGTTTCCATCGCCATCTTCCTGGTCTCCGAAGCGGCCCCGGGTGACGTGGCACGCCACATCCTGGGCCAATTCGCCACGCCCGAACAGGTTGAGCTGCTGCGAACACAGATGGGCCTCGACCAGCCCCTCTACGTCCGCTACGTGGACTGGCTGATCGGCAACGATTGGCGCTTGAGCCGCCTGGTGGGCGGCCCACTCCGCCAGGTCCAGGTGGGGGGAGCGGGTGACCTGACCTGGTGGTTGGTTCGCCCGGATGGCACGCTCGTGCAGTGGAAGATGAAGACCGAAGGGCTGGTCGAAATCCGCATGTCGCCTGACGGCAGCCGCACAGAGCTCCCGTTCGACGGCTGGCAGCCCGCCGCCGGCGGCGGCGAAACCTTCTGGGGCGTAGACACCGCCAGCCACGTCGTCATGTGGCGCAGAGGTGGATCGGGTGAGCAGGTGGGGCCTGCTTCGGCCGGCCGCACCATGACCGAGTCCTCGGGCGAGCGCTACCTCCCCATCCGCAAGGGCTTGCTGCGGGGCGATCCGGGCATCTCCGCCCGCACCAACCGCCCGGTGGGGCCAACCCTGGCCCGGCGCATGCGCAACTCGCTCAGCCTGGCCGGCCTGGCCTTCGTCTTCATCATGCCGCTGGCCCTGCTGCTGGGCCTGCTCGCCGGCCTGCAAGAAGGCCGCCTCGTGGACCGCCTCATCTCCCTGCTCAGCCTGATGACGACCTCCGTCCCCGAGTTCGCCAGCGGCGTGTTCCTCATCCTGTTGTTCGCTTTCTGGCTCAAGATTCTGCCGGGCGCGGCCGTCTTCCCCAGCGACGCCACCCCCTTCCAGGACCCCCGGTTGCTGGTCTTGCCCGTGTTGACCCTGACCCTGGTCGAGGTGGGCTACGTCACCCGCATGACGCGCGCCAGCATGATCGAGGTCATCAACGCCCCCTACATCCGCACCGCTTTCCTCAAGGGGCTGCCCTATTGGCGCATCGTCTTCAAGCACGCCGTCCGCAATGCGCTGATGGCGCCGATCACCGTCATCATGCTGCACGTCAACTGGCTCGTCGGCGGCATCGTCGTCGTCGAGTCGGTGTTCGGCTTTCCGGGGCTGGGCATGTACCTGCTCGATTCCGCCCTGTTCAAAGACGTCAACGCCATCGAAGCCGGCGCGCTGGTCATGGTCGCCCTGGCGGTCGGCACCCAGTTGATTGCGGACGTCCTGTACACGTTCCTGAACCCGCGCATCCGCTACGCCTAGAACCTTCCCGCAGACCCTTCCCGCAGGTTCGGACGGCTTACGAAGAACGCATCCAATTGTAACCTGCGGGAAGGTAGGAGAGTAGGAGGAGTGGCCATGGTCCTAACTGAAACCACGTCAGCACGAGGCAGTCGCTGGCGGCGCACCTGGGCCGGGGTGTCGGTCATCTTTCGCTCCCGCGTCGCCGTGGTTGGACTGGTGATCGTCGTCTTCTGGATCCTCGTCGCCATCTTGGCGCCGCTCATCGCCCCCCACGACCCGCTCGCCCAGGACTCTTCCGCCATCAACCAGGGCCCGTCCAGGCTCTACCTCCTCGGCACCGACCACATGGGGCGCGACGTCCTCTCCCGCCTGGTCCACGGCAGCCGCACCATCCTCACCCTGGCCCCTTTGTCGGTCCTGGCTTCCGTAACCGCCGGCACCATCCTGGGGCTCGTCGGCGGCTATTTCGGGGGCTGGGTGGACGAGGTGGTCATGCGTCTCCTCGACGCCGTCATGGCCTTCCCCACCATCCTGCTCTACCTGATCATCATCTCGGCCATTGGCCCCTCGGCCGCCAACGTCGTCATCGCCATCACCTTCGTGGGCGCGCCGGGCGTGGCGCGCCTGGTGCGCAGCCTGACGCTCGACATCCGCACCCGCGACTACGTCCGCGCCGCCGAAACGCGGGGCGAACATCCCCTCCACATCATGTTCGTCGAGATTCTGCCCAACGCGCGCGGCCCGCTCATCATTGACTCGATGCTGCGTGTGGGCTACGCCATCTTCGCCATCGGCACGCTGGGCTTTCTCGGCCTCGGGCTGCCCGCGCCGACCCCCGACTGGGGTGGCATGATCAGTTCGGCCCGCAAGTACATCTGGACCAACCCGTTGGGCGTGCTCTGGCCCGCCCTGGCCATTTCCAGCCTGGTCGTGGCGCTCAATCTCTTTGCCGATGGGTTGCGGGAAGAGACTACACGCTATCAGTGAGGGTGGACGATGCAAACATCACGCGACCTGCCCATTTTGAAAGTGGATGGCCTGGCGATCTCGTACGAGACGCGCTACGGAGACGTGCACGCGGTGCGGGACGTCAGTTTCGAGATCAAGCGCGGCGAAGCGCACAGCATTGTAGGCGAGTCCGGTTGTGGCAAGAGCACCGTCGCCTTTGGCATCGTCAACTTTCTGGGGCGCAACGGCAAGATCGTCGCTGGGCGCATCCTGTTCCAGGGCCGTGACCTGGTCGGGCGCTCGCCGGAAGAGCTGCGCAAACTGCGCGGCGACCGCATCGCCATGGTCTACCAGGACCCCATGCAGGCGCTCAACCCCTCCATGCGCCTGGGCGACCAGATGGCCGAGGTGCTGGTCGTGCACCGCCACATGCACAAGCGCGCCGCCGAAGACAGGTGCCTCCACATGTTGGAACGGGTCTACATGGCCGACCCCGCCAACGTGATGTGGCGCTACCCCCACCAGATTTCCGGCGGGCAGCAGCAGCGCGTGGTCATCGCCATGGCCCTGCTCAACGATCCGGCCCTGCTGATCATGGACGAGCCGACCACCGCGCTCGACGTGACGGTCGAAGCGGAGGTGTTGGACCTGATCGCCGAGCTGCAAAAAGATTTCGAGACCGCCATCATGTACATCACCCACAACCTGGGGGTGGTGGCGCGCGTCTCCAAACGCGTCGGGGTCATGTACGCCGGTGAGATGGTCGAGCTGGCTACGGTGGAGGAGGTCTACCTGAGACCCCACCACCCCTACACCCAGGGCTTGATGCGCTGTGTGCCTCGCTTAGGGATGGACAAGACCAGTAGTTTGCTCTACCCCATTCGGGGGCGTGTCCCTTCGCCCAAGCATCTGCCGCCCGGCTGCGTCTTTGAACCGCGCTGCGACTACGCCCGCCCGCAGTGCCGCCAGCAGCGCCCCGCCTTGCGCGAGGTCACGCCGGACCACTGGGCGCGCTGTTTCTTTGCCGAAGAAGTGGTGGGCCAGGGCCAGCAGCCGCCGGCGGAGCTGGCAACCCACCTGGCGGCGCTCCGGGCGCCGGAACGGGCGGAGCCGATCCTGAAGGTGGGGCACGCCTGCACCTATTACGAAGCCCCCTCCAGGAAACTCCTCGGCGGCCACAAGCAATTCGTCAAGGCCGTGGACGACGTGAGCCTGCAAGTGCAGCGCGGCGAGACGTTCGGCATCGTGGGCGAATCCGGCTGCGGCAAGACCACGCTGGTCAAGACCATCATCGGCATGGAAAAGCCCACCGGCGGCGAGTTCGAATTCCTGGGGCTGGACATCGCCGCGCCCGTCTCACAGCGCGACCTGGCCTTGATTCGGAACCTGCAAATGGTGTTCCAGAACCCGGATTCGACGCTCAACCCCTCCTTCAGCGTCGGTGCCCAGATCGCCCGCCCGCTGCGGCGCTTCAAGACCGTCCCGCGCGACCAGATTCGCGCCGAGGTCATGCGCCTGCTCGACATGATGAAACTGGGCGAGGCCTATTACGACCGCCTGCCCCGCCAACTCAGCGGCGGCGAAAAGCAGCGCGTCGGCATCGCGCGCGCCATCGCCGGCCGCCCGCAACTGGTGCTGTGTGACGAGCCCGTCTCGGCGCTGGATGTGTCGGTGCAGGCGGCGGTGCTCAACCTGCTCCTGGAGATCCAGCACAGGACGGGCACCACGCTGGTCTTTATCGCCCACGACCTGGGCATCGTGCGCTTCTTCTGCGATCAGATTGCTGTGATGTACCTGGGCCAGATTGTCGAGATCGGCCCGGCCGAGGCCATCTACGCCCCCCCCTACCATCCCTACACCGAGGCCTTGCTCTCGGCCGTGCCCATCCCCGACCCCCGGGTGGTACAAAAGCACGTCCGCCTGAGCGGGACGGTGCCCAGCGCCCTCAACCCGCCGGACGGCTGCCGCTTCCACACCCGTTGCCCGCGCAAACTCGGCCCCATCTGCGAGACGGAGCCCCCCCCCTGGCAGCAGGACGGCCCCGATCATCGCATCTTTTGCCACATCCCGCTGGAAGAACTGCGCCAGGTCGAGCCCGTCGTTACGATGAGATGAACAGGTGTGCTGATGTGCTGATGTGCTGATGTGCTGACTTGCCGACTTGCCGATTTGCCGACTTGCCGATTTGCTGATTTGCTGATTTGCCGATTTGCCCATTTGCCTGAGGAGGCCACCCATGCTGGTAAGAGATTACATGACCCGCCATCCGCTGATGGCGGAGCCAGATATGTCCATCGTCGAGGCCCAACGCTACATGGGCGAGAGCCACGTCCGGCACCTGCCCATCGTTGGCGATGGCAAGCGGTTGGTGGGGCTGGTCACGCGGCAGACCTTGCTCGTGGACCCCGGCCGGCTGGGCAGCCTGGACGTGTGGGAGATCACCCGCTACCTTTCTGGCCTGGCCGTCAAGGACGTCATGGTCAAAGCGGAGCAGGTCGTCACCGTCAGCCAGGACACCACCATCGAAGAGGCCGCCCGCATCATGGTCGAGCACAAGGTCGGCTGCCTGCCCGTGCTGGAAGAGGGCGTCGTGGTGGGCATCATCACAGAAGTGGACCTCCTGGCCCACCTGATGGAGATGATGGCGACCCGTGCGCATGGCGTGCGCGTCACGGTCCGCATGCCGAACGTGAAGGGCGAGCTGGCCAAACTGGTCGGCGCGATCGCGGCGCAGGGTTGGGGCATCCTGGCCTGCGGCGGCGCCCCCACTCCCAAAGACCCCACCCAATGGGATGCCGTGCTCAAAATCCAGAACGTGCCCCAGGGCGAGATCGTGGCTACCTTGGGGCGCGTGGCCGGCCAGAAAATCGTGGACGTGCGGGAGATGTAGGGGCGCATGGACGCCGGGCAGCTCGTAGCCGATTTTATCGTCAATACCCGCTGGGACGGCCTCCCGCAGCCGGTGCAGCGCAAAGTGCGCCTGTGCCTGCTAGACGACCTGGGAGCAACGCTGGTCGGGACACTGACCGGCGTCGCCCGCATTGCCGCCGGCTACGCTGCGCGGACCTGGCGCGGTGAGGAGGCCACCATCCTGCTATCCGGCCAGCGCGCCGGGGCAGCCGGCGCGGCTTTTGCCAACGGCTACGCTGCCAACGGCCTGGACATTGACGACTGCGGCCTTTACACCAAGGGGCATCCAGGGGCACAGGTTTTCCCGGCCGCCCTGGCGGTAGCGGAAAGCCTGAGGCTAGACGGCGCCCGCTTGCTGGCCGCCATGGTCGTGGGCTACGAGGTGGCTCACCGCGCCGGCCGCTGTTGGCACGACCACCACGCCGTGTACCAGGCCTGCGGCTCCTGGGGCTCGCTGGCCTGCGCCGCCGTAGCCGCCAACCTGATGGGCCTCACTCCTGGGCAGACCCGCCACGCGCTCGGCATCGCCGAGTACCACGCTCCCAACTTGCCCATGATGCGTGACATTGATCACCCGGCCATGGTCAAGCACGGCATCGGCTGGGGGGCCATGACCGGCATCACCGCGGCCGAGCTGGCCGCCTGCGGATTCACGGGTATCCCCACTATCCTGGGGTTCGAGCAGTACCAGGACTGGGTAGCAGACGTCGGGCGGCGCTACGTAATGGTGGATGGCGTAGCCTGGAAGCGCTACGCCTGTTGTGCCTGGGCTCACGCTGCCTTGAATGGAGCGGAGTCGTTGGTGCGCCAGCATGCCATTCGGACGGAGGACATTGCCCATATCCGGGTCGAGTCATTCCACGAAACCGTGCGCCTGGGCGCCCGCTTGCCCACCACCACCGAGCAGGCCCAGTTCAACCTCGCCTGGCCCCTGGCGGTCTTTCTGCTGGATGGAGAGGTCGGCCCACAGCAAATGCTGGAGCACCGCCTCGACGACCCGCAGGTGCAAGACCTGGTGAGCCGCATCGAGCTGGTGGAAGCCGAGCAACTCAACGCACTGGCCCACTTGCTCGACACAGATGACCCACGGGGCAAGTTCGCCACGATCGTCACCATCGCCCTCAAGGATGGGCGGGCGTTCAATTCCGGCATGGTGGAGAGTGGCATCTGCTATCCCCAGCCCGACTGGGACGAGCAGACAGTCGAGTGTAAGTTCCGCTGGCTGGCCCGGCACGTGCTGGACGAAGCGCGGGTCAGTGCGCTCGTGGAGCTGGTGTGGAACGTGGAATGCCTGCCGGACGTGCGCGAGTTGACCCGCCTGCTAGATCGTGCGTGATGCATACTACGTGACGGAACACGGTCCGCGCAGCACGTTTGTGAGGAGCCTATGGACACCAACTATCACGCTCACCAAACCCCCCAGTTCCGCGTTCTCTCCGACCGCCAGATCGAAAAGGTCTACCAGGCGACCCTGGAATGCCTGAACCGTACCGGCGTCAACGTGCTCAACGCCGAAGCGCGCGACCTGCTGGCCGCGGCCGGCGCGCGTGTGGATGGCGTGCGCGTGCGCATCCCCCCTCACGTCATCCAGGACGCCGTCGCCGCCAACCCGCGCTCCTTCACCCTGTGGGGGCGCGACGGCCAGCACCACTGCCAGATCGTGCCCGACCGGGTCCACTTTGGCCCCGGCCTGACCAACACCTACTTTGTGGACCCGCACACCGGCGAGCGGCGCAAGACCCGCCGCGGCGATCCGGCCTCGGTCGCCCGCGTGTGCGACGCGTTGGACCACGTTGATTACGTCATGGGGCTGGGGCTGATTGACGACGTGCCCCCGACGCTGGCCCCCGTCTACGAGTTTGCCGAGCTGGTGGCCAACACCGGCAAGCCCATCCTGGCCTGGGCCTTCTCCCCGCCCAACGTCTCCGACGTCTACCAGATCGCGCTGAGCGTCGCCGGCAGTGCAGAAGCGCTGCGCGAGCGCCCCTTCTTTGGCCTGTTTTCCACCTTCCAGTCCCCCCTCATTCACACCGACCACGACCTGGCCAACGTCTTCTGGGCCGTGGAACGCGGCATCCCCGTCGTCTACCTGGGTGGGGGGTCCGCCGGGGGCACCGCTCCCGTGACCGGCGCGGGGTTGCTGGTCATTTCCCTGGCCGGCGCCTTGAGCGGCCTGGCCGCCATCCAACTCAAGCAGCGCGGGGCCGCCGTGTGCATCGGCGGCGTGCCGGAGCCGCTGGACCTGCGCACCGGCCGGCTGGCCTACGGCGGGCCGGAGATGAGCCTCTATAGCGCGGCCCTGTCCGACGTCTCCCGTTACCTCGGCCTGCCCTTCATGGGCACCGCCGGAGCCTCCGAGGCCAAGCGGCTCGACCTGCAAGCCGCCATCGAAACGACCATCCAGGTGCTGCTCTCCGGCCTGAGCGGAGCCACCCTGGTCCACGACGTGGGCTTCCTGGACTGCGCCGACATCGGCTCGCTGGAGATGGTGGTCATGGCCGACGAAATCATCGCCATGACGCGCCGCATCATGCGCGGCGTGGAGGTCAGCGACGACACGCTGATGCTGGACCTGATTGACCGCATCGGTCCAGGGGGAGAGTTTATGTCGGCCATCGAGACGGCCAAACGTTGCCGCGCCGAAATCTGGACCCCCACCCTGTTCGACCGCGCCCCGTGGGTGAGCTGGGAGGCAGCCGGCGCGTTGACCATGCACGACCACGTCAAAGCGCGGCTGCACCAAATCCTGGCCACCCACCAGCCCCCCCCCTTGCCAGCCGGCGCGGCGGACAAGATCGCCGCCATCCTCCAGGCGGCAGAGGCACGTGAAACGAGAAGCGTGAAACGTGAAACGTGAAACGTGAAACGTGAAGCGTGAAACGTGAAGCGTGAAACGTGAAACGTGAAACGTGAAACGTGAAACGTGAAGCGTGAAACGTGAAACGTGAAACGTGAAGCGTGAAACGTGAAACGTGAAACGTAAAATGACTCGACTGAAAAAACCACAAAGACACCGCGGATGAGTACATCCGAGCACGAAGAAAACTTGAAAGATAAGCGTCAAATTGTTCGCCAAAGTCAAGACATATCTTTCATCCTGAACGACCGGCCGGTCACCGTCCAGGTGGACCCCACCACGAGCCTCCTGGAGGTGCTGCGCCACGACCTGGGCCTGACCGGCACCAAGCAGGGCTGCGACCTGGAGGGAGAGTGCGGCGCCTGCACCGTCCTGTTGGACGGGCTGCCCGTGCGCTCCTGCCTGACCCCCGTCGGCAAGGTCGCCGGCCGGCGGGTGCTCACCGTCGAGGGCCTGGGCACCCCCGACCACCTGCACCCCCTTCAGGCCGCCTTTATCGAAAGCGGGGCGGTGCAGTGCGGCTACTGCACGCCCGGCATGCTGCTGGCGGCCAAGGCCCTCCTCGACCGCGAACCGGACCCCACCCGCGCCCACGTCGTCGAGGCCCTGGCAGGCAACCTCTGCCGCTGCACCGGCTATCGTAAGATCCTCGCGGCGGTGGAGCTGGCCGCGGCGCGCCTGCGCGGTGAACCGGACGGGCCGTCTCCGGGGGCCTCTCCGGCCGGCCCGTCGCCCGTCGGTGGAGACGCGACCCGCCTCGACGCCGTCGAGAAGGTCACCGGCCGCGCGCGCTACGTCGAGGACGTGCTGGTCCCGGGCCTGCTCCACGCCCACGTCCTGCGCAGCCCGCACCTCCACGCCCGCCTCCTGGCGCTCGACACCGCGGCCGCCCGCCAGGTGCCCGGCGTGGTCCGCGTCGTCACCGCCGCCGACGTTCCCGGCCAGAACGGCTTCCCCGCCTACAGCCGGGATGAGCCGGTCCTGGTGCCCGCCGGCGGGACGGTCAAGACGGTGGGCGATCCGGTGGCCCTGGTGGTCGCCACCTCGCCCGAATGCGCCCAGGCCGGTGCACAGGCGATCACGGCCCACTACGAACCCCTGCCGCCCATCCTCGACCCTGAGGAAGCGCTCCGCGCAGACGCCCGCCCCATTCACGAGCAGGGCAACGTACTGAGCACGTTCAGCGTGGTCCAGGGGGACGCAGGAGCCGC
>DATKWP010000582.1:0-10645 GCA_035529535.1 Anaerolineae bacterium
CTCAAGGCCAGCCCACCCACCACCAGGCCGACGCCCCACGCAGAGTTCATCCAGCCCAGGCGCAACGCCTCGCCGCCAAAGTCCCGGGTGACCAGGATCGGCATCAGCGACATGGCCGGATTGATGATGAAATTCAGCACCATCGACAGCAAGCAGATTGCCACCAGGCCCGGCCAACTTAACACGTAGCGGAACCCCTCGCCTATGTCGGCCCACAGGGTTGGCCTGGATGCTGCCGCGCCGATTGCCCGCTGCGGCTGGGGGATGGGGATGAAGAAGAGCGGCACGATGGCCAGCGCCGCCGTGATCACGTCAATCGCCATGATCTCGTGCAGAGGCAAGAGGCTCAGTAGCAGCGCGCCCAGCGGCGGGGAGATGATGTTCACTGCGCCCCCCATCGCCTGGTTGAGGCCCGCCACGCGTGGGAGGTGCTCCTTGGGTACCATCAAGGGCGTCGAGGCCGACATCGCCGGCCAGTGGAAGGTGCCGCCGATGGCACGCACGAGCATGATGACGTAGATGTGCCAGATGCGGATGGCCCCGCTCCAGAAGAGCAAGACCAGCGCCACAGACGCCAGGGCCACCACGCCGTCGGCGACGATCATCACCATGCGCCGGCTCCAGCGGTCCACCAGCGCCCCCACGAACGGCCCCAGGACCACCCCCGGCAGCAGTGAGATCAGCACCCCTATCGCCAGGATGGTCGCCGAGCCGGTGGTCTTGGTCACCCACCAGACCAGGGCAAACTGGGCCAGGCTGCTGCCGATCCACGACAACTGCTGCCCGATCCAGACGGTGAAGAAGCGCTTCTTCCACCCGGGCTGCTGCGCTTGTGCCACGTTCACCCGTTCCCCGTCCATCGTGTGCTCCCTCAACGGAACGCAAAGAAACCGGGTTTTGGGAAAAAACCCGGTTTCTACAAAGAGGTGGGCCGGGCAGGACTCGAACCTGCGAAGGCTGAGCCAACGGATTTACAGTCCGTCCCCTTTGCCGCTCGGGACACCGACCCACAATTGCCAACCAACGCTCAAGCCGGCGATGGGACTTGAACCCACAACCTACTGATTACAAGTCAGTTGCTCTGCCGGTTGAGCTACGCCGGCAGAGCAATTATACCACAATTTCTCACCGCCGCCAGCGGTAATCGCGGTCCAGCGCCTTCTTGAAATCCCGCTGCACTCCCCCCAGCCGCTCGAACGCCCACTCGTCCCCCGTCCAGCGGTACAGAAGCAGGCACTGAATCTGCTGCACGTGCGGCGTGCTGTTCCAGCGGTTGATCTCCGCGTACGCCGCCTGCACCCACCCGCCGTCCTTGTCCACCCACCCCACCTTGCGCTCCTCTTGCGGGTTCTGCGGCGGACGCTCCAGCGCCAGCCAATGGTTCGTCTCGGTGATGTAGAGCGGGCGGCTGCGCCACTTTTTCGGGATCGCCTCCGCGAACGTGCGGTACGCCTGGAAGTCGTAATAGTGCTCCTGCACCGTCCCCGGTTGCAGGAACGCATCCTGAAACACCGTCAACTTGGTGATCAGGCTCACGTCCAGCCAGTGCGTGTACGTGTGCAGCACAATGCCGTCCAGCTCGCCAATCCCGCTCAGCATCTCCGTAAAGTAATCCAACGGCCGGTAGCGCCGGTTCCCCATCAGTTTCCAGGGATAGGTATTGTACGGGTCCACCGCCCCAGGCACCACGATCGCCTCCGGCTGTACCTCCTTGATGCGCTGGCGCGCCAGGTTGAACGCCTCGGCGTACATCTGGGGCGTGATGTGCTCGAGCGGGTTCTGGTCACCGCCGGGATGCTCCCGCACGTTGTTCTGCTCGTTGCCGATGATCCAGATGTGGCACCCTAGCGAATTTTGCACGTAGCGCGCGCAGGCCCGCGCAAAGTCAGGGTACTTGGCCCGCACCGGCAGCGTGCCGCTCGGCGCGTAGTTGTGGTTGAGCCGCACGATCACCCCGTAGCCATTGCGCGACCACGGCGAATAGTCGTGGCCGCCGCCGTGGTTGGGATCGGCCCCGATCGCCTCGGTGAACAGCACCCACCCCGTCTTCTGCTTGCCCTGGAACAGGACCCGGAAATCGGCCGGCGTCGTCGCACCGGCGGCGTGGATGCCAAAAATCCAGGCACACTCCCCGTAGGGTAAGGCCGCGTCGTCCACCGGCTGGCGCGTGTCCGCCAGCCATTTGGCCTGCACGTACAGGCCGTTCACGTACCCTTCGTGCAGGCTGGGGGTGCGCACCTTGATCCATTGATCCTTGCCCACCTTGTCCGCCACCTTGCGCGGGTCTTCGCCGACCTCCAGGACCGTCCCGTCTTCCACGTGCCAGTTTGGAGGCAGGTCCGTGCCCGCCCTTGGCCGCACGTTCAGCCCTACAGCGCTATGGACGTCCAGGTGCGTGAGCGGCTCGCCCACCTCCGCCTCCTCGTGCAACCGCAGATACACGGCCGCCACGTAGCCCTCGATCCCGCCGGGCGTGCGGATGCGCAGCCACTGGCCGTCCCGTCCCACCTTCGCCCGTACCGCCGCTTCCGGCTCCAGCGCCTCCAGCACCGTCCCGTGGTCCACCCGCGTGGTGGGAGGCTGGTCGGTCGAAGGGCTCGGACGCACGTTCAAGAAACCCACCTCTGGGCTCACCACGTCCACCTGGATGCCAGCCTCGACTCCCTCCCGGTACAGGCGCAGATACCAGGCCGCCACGTACCCGCTGGTCCCTCCAGGCGTACGAATGCGCAGCCACTGCCCCTCCTGCCCCACCTTCGCCCGCACCGTCTCCTCCGGCTCCAGCGCTTCCAGCACTGCCCCGTCGTCCGCCCGCCCGACCGGGGGCCGTTCGGTGGAGGGGATCGGGCGCACGTTCAAAAAGCCGATCTCTGGGCTCACCACCTGCACCCGCACCCCCACCACCGGAGTCCGCGGCATCGCGCTCAGCGCGACGGCCCGGATCAGCGGCAGCAGGTCGTCGTTGATCGCTCCCGCCCTGAACACGCTAAAGAAGGTCGGGCCATACGCCATCAAGCGGTCCAGCCACACCTGGAACACCGCCGGCGCCATGCGCCGCTGGGCGTACTCGTCGCAATAGGGCCCCAGCACCGGGTACAACGGAGGGCGATAACCCCACCGCAGGCACCAGTAATCATAGTGGCCATAGGTGTACTCGTCCATCACGCGCCGCGCGTGCTGCTCGGCCGGCGCGTCGCAGCCAGGAGGGAACGTGCCGTAGGACATGGGCATCAAGCCCCCCTTGCAATACTCGTTCATCTGGTCGTAGGGCAGGTCCCGGTGGTCCGAGATGTTGGGGAAAGAACAGTTATAGATCTTGTCCAGGTCCAACCCGGCCACGCGGATGCACTGCCCCATTTGCGTCGCCTGCTCGAGACGGTTGGAGCACCGCCCTGCCTCGGTGTCGAACACAAAGCCCTGGAAGCCGTCCTGAAATGCCTGCACGGCGATCTGCGCCTCCGCCTGCGGGTCGTCCAGCAGCAGGAAACTCCACCCGAACGGCACCAGCCCTGCCACCTTGATCTCCCGCGCCACCTGGGCCATGTCTGGGTAATACGTCCCCCCCTGCCCGACCTTGAACAGGATGTGAGTCGCCCCCATCTGGGGCGCGATCTGGATCGCCCGTCCCAACTCCTGCCTGGTATACGCCCACAAACCTTTACCGTACAACATTGGTTCCTCCTTACCTGCTCACCCAATCTTCAGCCCGCTAACCCTACCGCCCTCCCCTCCATCCCTTCCATCCCTTCCCTTCCTTCCCTCTCTTCCCTCCCCCCTGGACACGCAGGTGCTTGCCCGCACGTAAAGCCGCCACGGCACAGCCCGCGCCAACTCGTCCCCGCGCACGCCGACCCGGGGCCCGCTGGCAATCGCCTCGTCCGGGACAAGCGCGTCCTCCTCCAAGAACAAGAGCGCCTCCGGCGCGCACAGGTCAGCCCCGTCGAAGCGCCGGTCAATCTCGAGCGCCTGGCACAGGCGGGCCGGACCGTTGGCCAACTGCGCGTCCGCCACGCCCCCGCGCCGCGCCCGCATCGCCTCGATCCCCTCCAACGGTTCCAGCGCGCGGACCAGCACCGCCGCCGGGTATCCCTCCCGCTCAGTGACCACGTTGAGGCAGTGATGCATCCCGTAGATAAAGTAAACGTACGCGTGCCCCGCCGGGCCGTACATCGGCGCATTGCGCGCGGTCCGGCCGCACCGTGCGTGCGAGGCCTGGTCCTCCTCCCCGACGTACGCCTCCACCTCGACGATGCGCCCGCTCAGCCGCACGCCGTCCAACACCCGCACCAGCCGCTGCCCCAGCAAATCACGGGCGACGGCGAGCGTATCACGAGCAAAACAGGTACGGCCCAAGCGTGATCTTGCTACAGGAAACACCCCCCTCAGGCCTCTTGCCATACTCGGAAGTACGGAGAAGATGTGGTAAGATTATAGCACACAAAGTAAGAGAATGGGAGCAGGGTCATGATCCAAGAGACGATGAGTGCAGAAGATCTATTGCGCGATATCTATCAGGCAGAAGCAGCACGACGCTGGTACGAGCAGAAACACGGGCTGCTTTCAGAGACTTTTTATCGTCTCTATCAGCAAGGAAAGTTACGCGACGAAGACCCCACAGAGATACAAGAATACCTGGAATGGGCCGGCTGGTGCGAGATCTATGAGGATCGTCGCCGGCGCTACGAGCAGGCGATTGAACATGAGACAGCAATTCAAAGCTGAAAGCGCGGATCGTGCTCCAGCATCAAGCGCAACCCCTGCGCCAGGGCCACGCGCGGCTCGTACTCGAGCAACCGGTGCGCCAGCGCGATGTCGGCGCACAGGCACGAGACGCCGCCGCTTTCGGCGGGGCTGTGCAGCACCTCCACCTCCCGTCCCGCCACCTCGGCCACCAGCGCCGCCAGGTCGTTGACGCTCGTCTGCAGGCCAGAGCCCACGTTGATGATCCGCCGGTCCACGTCGGCGGCCGTCGCCGCCGCCATCAGCGCCTCCACCACGTCGTCCACGTAGACGAAATCGCGCGTCTGTCCCCCCCCGCCAAAGATGACCAACGATCCCCCTCGCAGCGCCTGGTGCAGGAAGCGCGGCACCACCGGCGGGTGAGAGGGAGGCAGGTTCTGGCCCGGCCCGTAGGTGTTGAACACGCGCAGCACCACCGTCTCGATGCCCCACAGCGCCCCGATGGCACGCACGTAATACTCGGCCGCCAGTTTGCTCACCGCGTAGGGAGACTGGGGGTTGGTGACCTCATCCTCCCGCATCGGCTGGCGGGCCTGCTCTCCGTACACTGCCCCAGAGGACGTCAAGACCACCCGCCGCACCCCGACGTCTCGCATCGCTTCCATCACGCTGACCGTCCCACCCACGTTGACGTCGTTGTATGCCCTGGGATACTGGATGGACTCGGAGACCTGGACGCGAGCCGCCAGGTGATAGACGCAGTCCACGTCCTGCAAGAGCGTCCACAGTTTGGGCCGGTCCGCCACGTCCCCCCGCGTGAACAGCACCTGCCCATCCAACCGGGCCGGGTCGCCCGCGCTCAGATCGTCAATCACGCGCACCTGGTGGCCGTCCCTGGCCAGCCGGTTGGCCAGTGCCGCCCCCAGGAATCCAGCCCCACCCGTGACGAGAAAACGCATGCTGCCTCCTTGGCGTCCTCCCCAATTATAACACACCTTCCCGAAAGCCAAAGCGTCCCGCGAATGCAAAGCGCGCCATTCTAAGTAGCCCATTACGTGCGGGCGACTCCCGCTGGCTTTCGGGAAGGTAATCCGCCCCCCGTTTGACGACTCCCCCAACCGGATATATAATCTCCTACCCAACTGGACGAGTACGCCAGGAGTCACCATGTCTCTACGTACACCTACTGCCAGCCACCGGTGTATTGCCGCCGGCCACCGGCGCATCGTCGTCGTTGGCACCACCGGCTGCGGCAAGACCACCCTGGCCCGGCAACTTGCACAGCGTCTCGCCATCCCCCACGTGGAACTGGACGCCCTTCACTGGGGTCCGGGCTGGACTCCGGCCCCACTCGACCTCTTCCGCCAGCGCGCGGCTCAGGCCCTCAGTGGCGAGACCTGGGTCGTGGATGGCAACTACCACGTCGTGCGCGACATTGTCTGGAGCCGGGCCGACACCGTCGTCTGGCTGGACTATGCGCTGCCGGTGATTCTTGCGCAGTTGTTCCGACGCACGCTCCGGCGCATCGTCACCCGTGAGGCGCTGTGGAACGAAAACCGCGAGCGGTTCCGTGCCCAGTTCCTCAGCCGCGACTCCCTCTTCCTGTGGGCGCTCCGCTCCTACCCGCGCCGGCGCAGAGAGTACCCCCTGCTCCTCCAACAACCCGCATACGTCCATCTAACCGTAGTGCGCCTCCCCTCCCCCCGCGCCTCCCGCACCTGGCTATCGCAACTCGGTGAATCGTAAATCCGCAATCCGCAATGACCCAACCCTCCCCATCCCTACCCACCCGCCGCATCATCCAGACCTGGTGGCCCCTGGCCGCCAGTTGGCTGCTCATGGGCATCGAATCCCCGGCCATCACCGCCATCATCGCCCGCCTGGTCCAGCCTGAGATCAACCTGGCCGCCTTCGGCGGCATCGTCTACCCCCTGGCACTGATCATCGAGTCCCCCATCCTCATGCTCCTCTCCGCCTCGACCGCCCTCAGCAAAGACTGGGACTCTTACCTGAGGGTGCGCCGCTTCATGATGCGCGCGTCCGCCCTCCTCACTGCCCTCCACGTCCTCTTCACCTTCACCCCACTGTACTATTTCGTCGCCGCCAGGTTGATCGGCGCACCGGCCGAGATCGTCGAGCCGGCCCGCCTGGGCCTCATGATCATGATCCCCTGGACGTGGGCCATCGCCTACCGGCGCTTCAACCAGGGCGTCCTGATCCGCTTTGGCCATGCCCGGGCCGTCGGCCTGGGCACCCTCGTCCGGCTGAGCGCCGATGGCCTGGTGCTGGCCGCCGGCTACCTGCTCCGCATGCGCCCCGGCATCGTCGTCGCCGCCAGCACCCTCACCGCCGGCGTCGTCAGTGAGGCCATCTACGCCGGCCTGCGCGTGCGGCCCGTCTTGCGCACCCAACTCAGGCTGGCCCCGCCCGTCGCGCAAGCACTGACCGCCCGCGCCTTCTTGCAGTTCTACGTTCCGCTGGCCTTGACTTCCATGCTGAACCTGCTGGCCGACCCGCTGACCAGCGCTGCCCTCAGCCGCATGCCGGACGCCCTGACGTCGCTCGCCGCCTGGCCCGTGGTCTCTGGCCTCGTCTTCCTCTTCCGCAGCCCGGGAATGGCGTACAACGAGGTCGTCATCGCCCTGTTGGACGAGCCGGGGGCGGCGCGCAACCTGCGCCGCTTCACCGGTTGGCTGGCCGCCCTGACCACCACCCTGCTCCTGGCCCTCACCGCCACCCCCCTGGCTCCCTTCTGGTTCGGGCGGGTGTCGGCGCTGAACCCCCGCCTGGTCGCCCTGGCTCGCCGCGGCCTGTGGCTGGCCCTGCCGGTGCCCGGCCTCAACGCCCTCCAGAGCGGATTCCAGGGCACCATCGTCCACAGCCGCCGCACGCGCGGCATCACCGAAGCCGTGGGGGCCTACCTGCTCGCCTCCAGCACAGTCCTATGGGCCGGCGTGGCCTGGGGGCACGTGACGGGTATCTACGTCGGCCTGGCCGCCGTCACCGCCGGCCGCCTGGCCCAGACCATCTCCCTCTACCGCCGCACCCACCACCTATAATCTCCATTCTCCATTCTCCATCCTCCAATCCGCATTCCGCATTCCCCAATCTACATTCTCCACGCCACCCCCAACCCCACCAGCGCAATCACCACCCCCGCCAGGAACGTATACTGTGCCCCCAGCGTCTGCCACACCAGCCCGCCCACCACCGGCACCACCACCGCCGCGATGTGATTAATCGTCTGCCCCAGCGAGACGTTCGGCGTGATCTCCTCCGGCCCCACCGCGATCTTTTGGAAATAGGACTCTAACGCGATAGAAAAGCCGAACAGGATGTTGTCCACGATGAACGACGCCAGCAGGATCATCAGCCCCGGCGTGGCCGAGAACGCAGGGCAAAGCACCCATCCCCCCACGCTCAGCCCCGGTACCTGGAACGTGGGCGTCTCCAGCACCCCCAGCATGGGGATGACCGTATACCCCAGGAACACCAGCGTCAGCAGAATAAAGTTGACCACCAACACCCGCCGCTCACCGAAACGGGCCACGATACTGCCGAACGCCTGGTTGAGATACGTCCCGATCAGGCTGTTCAGCAGATACAGCAACGTGATCGTCTGGGCCGTCACCCCGTACCTCTGCACCAGCAGGAAGATGGCGAACGTAGTAAAGATGTGGCGGCGGCTGCCCATCAGGAATTGCAGAGCATAGTAAAACCCGTACCGCCGGCGCAAGGGGGTACGGCGCTGCTTTCGCTCGACCCGCACCGGCTGCCGTCCAAAAGGCAGCAGCGCCAGCCCCCCGATTACCGCCACTGCCCCCGCCACCTGGAACAAGGTACGGTACCCCCAGGCGTCGAGCGTCCCGAAGATAAAGAGCGTGCCCACCACCCCCGCCAGCGCCATCAGGCTGTTCAACCGTCCCAGCGCCTTCGGGGCTTCGTTTGGCCCCACCATCAACAGCACTGCCGAAGCATTGCTGGGGTTGAAAAAGTGGAATCCCACGCTCATCAGCAGCGTGGCCCAGATCAAGCCCCCCAGGTCGCGCGCGGCGGCCGTCAGAAAGATGCCCACCCCCATCAGCACCACCGAGACGCCCGCGATGCGCATCTCGGCCAACACCAGCGCCAATATCCCGACCAGGAATCCCATCAGCCCGGGCATTTCCCGGATGGCCTGGACCAGCCCCATCTGGTCGGCGCGCACGGCCAACTCCTCCACGGCGAAATTGTTGAACAGGGCGTTCCATAGCCCGATGCTCAGGGCCATGAACAGGTTGTTCAGGACAAGGGCGATCAGAGCAGTGCGAACCCTGCGCATGGGTCCCTCCTACCAACGAGACAAGAGCGCCGCCATCAGCGCCGCCCGCTCGGCCAGGCTGGAGACCACCACGTACTCCTCGGGGCTGTGGGCACCATCTCCCACCGCCCCCAGCCCGTCCAGCGTGGGCATCCCCAGACAGGCCGTGAAATTGCCGTCTGACGCGCCACCGGAACCATCTGCAGTCACCAGTAGCCCGAGGCCGGCAGCGATCTCTTGCGCCCGGCGAAAAGGTTCCCGCGTGACCGGCGAGTCCTCCATCGGCGGGCGGCTCATCCCTCCCTCGACGACCAGTCGCGCGCCAGGCAACACCGGCCGCAACCCCTCGATCTCCTCCACCATCCGCTGCCCTTCCGCCATCGTCCGCACCCGCACGTCCACCCGCGCCCTGGCCCGCTCCGGCACTACGTTCGTCCGCGTGCCCCCCTGCACCCAGCCCACGTTGACGGTCGTGCCGACCCCATAGTCGGTCATCCCTTGCAGCCGCAGAGTCTGGTGGGCCAGTTCCTCGACCGCGTTGACTCCCTTCTGGTGGTCGGCCCCAGAGTGGGCGGCCTTACCCAACGCTGTGACCACGTAGCGCAGCGTCCCCTTCCGCCACACCTTGAGTGAGCCGTCGGGCCGCGTCGGCTCCACGCACAAGACTACCTCGGCCTGCCTGGCCTCCGCCTCGATCAGCGCGCGGGAGGTGCGGCTCCCCACCTCCTCGTCGGAGTTGAACAGCACCGTCACCGGATACCTGGGGGGTAGCCCCAGCTCCCGTAGCCCCGCCAGCGCGGCCAGGACGACCACGGCACTGGACTTGTCGTCGAGACAGCCGGGGCCAAAGGCGCGCCCCCCCTCCACCCGCCAGGGACGCTCCGCCAACGTCCCCACCGGCCACACCGTGTCCAGGTGACATAGCAACAAGAAGCCCGGCTCCCCCTCCCCCCAGCGGGCCAGCACGTGGTCCCCCGAGCGCTCCTGGGGCACGATCGTCACGCTCGCCCCGCGCTCGCGGGCCACCTGGGCTACGAACCGCCCCGTGCGGTCCAGCGCCTCCTTGTCGGTGCTGGGCGACTCCAATTCCACCAGCATGCGCAGCAGATCGAGCATCTCCTCCGTGCGCTGGCTAAAGTACACCCTCAATTCCGTCATGTTGCCTACCTCCGTGTGATACTATCATGCCTGCTGTCATGCTGACGAGCCCATCCCCCCTGTCATTCTGACGAGCGCAACCCCTCTGTCATTCTGAGGAGCGCAACCCCTCTGTCATTCTGAGGAGCGCAGCGACGGAGAATCTCGCCCTCCCCAGCCACAGAACGCGCATTATAACCCCAAACGCCCCACTCTGCTAACCCGCACCCATACCACGTACCCCTTCCCACCCCCGCCGCTTCGCGCGGACAACAGTCCGCGCCCGCCCCAAACCCTATTTGACTTTACAGCCAAACGGGTGCATAATTCCCCCCTGTGATGGCCATCGCCGTACCTGGCCGGAACACCGCGCTCATACCGTACCGGAAGCAGCAACGAGTATCGCAGAGACCTTTCAATGAACGCCTCACATGAACATCTTCATCAACCGACCACTGACCCTCTCTGGAGAGAAAGCTACTACTTTAACCTCCTGGGATCAGACCTCGCCGCAGAAACCACCATCGG
>DATKWP010000583.1:0-4804 GCA_035529535.1 Anaerolineae bacterium
TGAAGAAACTCTGCCACCACCACTTGCCCCCGGCTTCCTCCCGCCACTTGCGGTAGCGAAAGTCCTCCTCCTTGCCCCAGTTGCGCCAGAGGATGTAGGACCCCAGCCGCAGCCCCCAGATGGTGACCAGGATGCCGATGAACCACTTGCGGCCCGCGAAGCCGTCGGGCGTGAGCGCAAAATAGACCCAGTTCACCACCACAAAGCCCGGCCCCCAGAAGATGTCCACGATGCTGGAATTGCGCAGTACCAGGCTGGCGAGCCACAGCAGCGTCATGAGCGCCAGGATGACCAGCGCGCCGAGGCCATAGAGCTCCAGGAATCCCATTTCATCCCTCCTTTCCGCCGCATGGCGATCGCGGTTCTACAGGACCAGGATGACGCCGAAGACGATCTCGACCGCCAGGCTGATGACGTTCGACTGTACGACCGACTTGTCGGCGACCATCGAGATGGCGCGTACCAGCGCCACCACCAGGTAGGCGATGCCGAGCATGCGGTACGTTTGCGGTACCTGCAGGAACAGCGGGGCGGCCCCCAGGGCGATGAAGAAGCCGCCCAACACGGCTCTCAGTTCGGTGATGCCGCGCGGGCCGGGGGCGGTCAGCCCGGTGAATCCCTGGACCGAGCGCGGCCAGAACAACGAGACGATGCCGGTGGCGATCGTACCCACCGCCGCCACGATCTTGAGTACCTGTAATATCGTCATGTGACTCCTTTCGCTGGCAAGTTGGAGGCCCGGCTTCAGCCGGGAGCCCGCCGCTGAAGCGGGGCGTCCGCCGTAACACGGGAGACCCCCCGCTTCAGCGGGGCGTCCACCATAATCGTCCGTCATGATGGCGCAACACGCGCCGATCTAGGCCTGGGGTGCGCGCACGCACACCAGCCCCACGCCGCCCGGGCCGACGTGGGCACCGATGGCGGGCGTGACTTCGACCACGAACGGCCGTTGCAATTCCGGCACCAGGTGCTGGAATCGCTCCCACAGCGCCTCGGCCTTCTCCTGCGCATTGGCGTGCAGCAGGGCCAGTTCCTCCAGCGGGGCCAGGCTGTGCACCAGAGTATCCAACCGTTCGAGGGTGCGCTTGAACGTGCGCGTTCTTTCCACCGTCATTTCGCCGTCGTACATCGTCAACAACGGCCTGATCTTGAGTAGTTCCCCCAGGCTCGACTGTGCCCTGGACATGCGGCCGCTGCGGCGCAGGTATTCGAGTGTGTCCAGGGCGGCGAACGAATAGGTGCGCAAGACCCGTTCCTTCAGCAGCCCTACGATCTCGGCCATGGAGTGCCCGGCCTGCGCGGCGCTGGCGGCCGCCAGTGCCAGGAAGCCCGTCCCCAGCGTCAACTGCCTGGAATCGAATACCGTCACCCTGGCCGCGCGGATGGCCTGGGCCGCCGAATGGGCCACGTTCAGGATGGCGCTCAGGCTGGCCGAGATGTGGATGGACAGGATCTCGGTCGCCCCTTCCGCCGCCAACCGTTCGTACGCTTTCACAAACGCCCCCAGGCCGGGCGCCGACGTCTTGGGTGGCGGATCGTATTCGGGCAAGCGCTCGTAGAATTCTCGCCGCGATATCTCCACGTTGTCCAGGTAACTCTTGTCACCGATGTTGATGTATACCGGGATCACGGTGATGCCATGTTCGGTGACTGCTTCCTCTGGCAGGTCACACGTACTGTCGGTCACGATTCTGATGGACATGGAACGCAATACTCTCTTTCTACTAATCTGTTGGCCGTGCTATTGCTCTGCTTCCGGTGTACTGAGCACGGTCGCCGCCTGTGGGTGGCAGTGGCCGCAGCCGACGTAAGGGTCTTCTACTTCGACCTGGGCGTAGGTGCACACCGCGTAGACCTCGACGCGCCGCACCAGCCCCAGCCAGCGCCGGACGGCCTGTGCCTCCAGCACCATGTGCGGGCAACCGTTGGCGCGCAGGATCGCCGGCACCGGGCAGCGGGCGCACAATGTGGGCTCCCACTTCTCCGAGTGCGGGTTGCGCCCGATCAGGCGGCACTCTTGCGTGGAACGGCCGCGGTAGAAATCCGCGTAATAGTAGGGACATTCGGTGCCAGCAGGTGTGCGCATATATCTCAGATGAGCGGGGTCATGGTACGTATTCCGTGTTTCGTGTTTCGTGTTCCGTCTTCGTCACGCAACACGAAGCACGCAACACGTTCCACGTTTCACGTTTCACGTTTACTCCTCTGTTGCAGCGACCAGCGCCTGCAGGTCCCCCTCCAGCGCCTCCAGTTCCGTGCCGTAGCAGGCCCAATCTCCCTGTTGCAGGCAATTCTGAGCCGCTTCGTAGTGGGCCTGGGCCGAGCGGGCCAGCGCTGCCACCCCGGTCGGCTGTGGCCCACCCGGGGCCGGTGCCGCCGGTGTTTCGACGGGAGCCGCCACTGGTGCCTCCGCCAGCACCTGCAGCAGCCCCGCCGCCAGGTCGTTCCCTATCGCCACCCGGTTGCCGTAGGCCACCAACACCCGTTTCAGTTCGGGCAACTGGCTCGTCTCCGCCTGCAGGTAGAGCGGTTGGACGTAGAGCAACGTCCCATCAATGGGGATGACGATCAGGTTGCCCTGGAGCACCGAGGAGCCACGCTGGTTCCATAACGTCAGTTGCTGGGAGATGTAGGGGTCCTGGTTGATGCGCGCCTCGACCTGGGCCGGACCGTAGATCAAGGCATCCTTGGAGAACTTGAAGACCCCCAGTTGGCCATAGTCGGGGCCATCGGAGTCGGCGTACAGCCAGGCGATCATGTTCTGTTTGTCGGCTGGCACGTACGGGCGGATCATCATGAACTCGGCCTGTTCTTTGCCGGGCAGCCGCATGATGACATAGTACGGGGCCATCCAGGTCTCCTGGCCTTCCACCGTCTCCGTCGGGGCCTGCCACAGGTCCTCCTTGTTGTAGAACACCCGCGGGTCCTGCATGTGATAGGCACCGTAGACCTCAGCCTGGATCACGAATAGTTGCTCTGGGTAGCGCACGTGCTCGCGCAACGCCGGGGCCATCCGTTCGATCGGGCTGAACAGGGTGGGGAAGAGGGCCTGGTAGGTCTGAATCAGCGGATCGGCAGCGTCCACCACGTAGAAGGTCGTCTCGCCGGTGTAGGCGTCTACCGTGACCTTGACGCTGTTGCGGATGTAGTTGAGGTTGGAGGTCGGTTCCGAATAGGGGAAGCGGTTGCTCCACGTGTACGCGTCGTACAACCAGACGATGCGACCGTCCACGATCACCGGGTAGGGATCCTGGTCGAACAACAGCATCGGTGCCAGCGTCTGCACCCGCTCGGAAAGGGTGCGGTGGAACAGGATGCGGCTTGCGGGGCCGATGGCGCTCGAGAGCAGGATCGGCGTGCTGTCGAAGCGCAGGGCAAACGCCATGCGTCGCAACAGGTTGCTCAGGGGCACACCATCGCTCCCCTGATAACGGGTGTACGCGTTCTCGTCCCCCTTGGGGTAGTCGAACTCGTCCTCGCTGGTGTTGACGATGACATGGTTGGTCGTTTTCTCGCCGAAGTAAATCTCCGGGCGAGTGACAGCAAGAGCCGGGTCGGTACTCTGGGGCGGGATGTCCCGCACCAGCAGGCGTGGCAGCCCTTCCTCGCTGACCTCGCTGACGATGCTCAGGCATAGCCCGTAGCCGTGCGTGTAGATCAGGTGCTGGTTGATCCAGGTGCGTGCGTCCTCGCGCAGTTGCTCGGTGTCCAGTTCACGCGCCGCCAGCGTGACCTCGCGCAGGCGGCCGTCGAGCACGTAGCGGTCCACGTCCACGTCTGGAAAGGTGTAGTAGGTCCGGATCTCCTGTAACTGCTCGTAGGTGGTGCGCAGCGGCCGCCAATCCCACAGCCGCACGTTGTCGAGCGTGTCCGCGTTGGCCTCCAATTCCTGGATAGTCAGTTCCCCCTTGACCTGATAGTCCGATTCCTGGATGGTGTCCAGCCCGTAGGCGTAGCGAGTGAAGCGGAGGTTGTGCTCGATGTAGGGCCGCTCCAGCGCCAGTTCGTTCGGTTGCACGGTGAAGCGCTGCACGAAAGACGGATAGGCCGAGCCCAGGAGCGATAGCCCGATCCAGGCCACGCCCACCGCGAGCAGCAAGCGGTAGCGGCGGACAAACACGTTGGCCAGCAGTAGTATTGCGCCCAACGCGACTACGCCGGTCAGCAGGTACAGGAGCGGCAGTTGGGCGTGCACGTCGGTGTAGCCTGCACCGAACACTGCCCCCCCCGACGACTCGAGCAGCGCGAAGCGTTGGAGCACATAATCCACCGCCTTCCCGGCCAGGAACAGCGCCCCCAACACCGACAGATGGATCGTCGCCATGCGCTCCCGAATCTGCTGGGCGAAGAGGTACACCATGGCATCGCCCAGGAGCGTCACTGCGATCAATCCCAGCAGCCAGCCCACCAGGAAGCGAACCAGCGGCAGCCGGAATACGTAAAAGCCCACGTCCAGGCCAAAGATCGGATCGCTCAGGCCAAACGGCATGGCTTTGCTGAAGGTGAGGACGGTCATCCATTGATCGCTGATCGCCGCAGCCATCACCACGATGACCAGGCCCGCGATCACCCGCAGGACGAGGGTCAGCGCGCGCGCGCCCACGATGAGCGCCACCCGCTGCGGGTTGCGCATGGTCAGTTGGATCCGCCCCAACAGCCGGCGCGGAACGACGAACCAGTTGACGATCAGCACGACCATCACCAACAAAGCCCCGGCCAGCCATAGCCCGACCTGCGTCCACAGCCGGGTCTGGTAAATGCTCAATTGGCCCAGGCTGGCAAACCACAGCCAGTCGGTGTACAC
>DATKWP010000584.1:0-3730 GCA_035529535.1 Anaerolineae bacterium
CGGGTCCTGCGGGCGCTCCTGGCGACCGCCATGCCTCACACGCGCGCTACAGCACTCGCCGTCAGCGTGGGGCAGGGGCTGGCCTGGCTCCTGGGGCTGGCGGGGCTGTTGACCACGAATTTCGTGTTGATCCTGATCGCGATCTTTGTATATGCGGGAGCCACCCAGGAGGGCCGCATGACCCAGGTCAAGGGGGTGCTCCAGGGTCTGCGGGTGCGCCAGGCCTTTGCTCGCCACGCCCAGATCCTCGCCCCTGACGATCCGATCAGCCACGCAGCGGACCTGGTGCTCGAGAGCTTCCAGTCCGATTTCCCCATCTGCGACGGTGAGCACATCGTGGGCCTGCTCACCTACACCGACATGATCCGGGGCCTCAAACAGCACCAGCCGGAGACGCCGGTGCGCGAGGTCATGCGGACCCAATTCCCGGCCGTCGGGCTGAACGACGAACTCTACGAGGTTCACCGGCAGATGACCGAGGCCGGGCTGGACGCAGTGCCTGTCATTGAAAAGGGAATTTTCCTCGGCCTGGTCACCCGCCGCGACGTGAGCGAGGTCTATCAATTGCTCTCGGTCAGTCCAGAACTGCTGGTGCATGGGCAGATCTCATGATTGCCATCACCGAGGCACGACGCTATTACGAAGGAGCGGACGCCATCCACGATTTCGACCACGTGTTGCGGGTGCTGGCCCTGGCGGAACGCATCGGGCGGACGGAGGGGGCCGCTATGGAGATCGTGCAGACAGCGGCGCTGTTGCACGACGTGGGGCGCGCACAGGCCGAGGCCAGGGGGCTGGACCACGCTGCGTGCGCGGCAGAGCAGGCGCGCGAAATCCTGGCCGGGCAGCCGGCGGCGAAGGTGGAAGCAGTGGCCCACGCCATCGCCGCCCATCGCTTTCGCACACAGCCGGAGCCGGCCACCCTGGAAGCGCAGGTGCTCTTCGACGCCGACAAGTTGGACGCCATCGGCGCAGTGGGGGTGGCGCGGGCCTTCGCCTACGGCGGTGCGCACGGGCAGCGGCTGTGGGCGCCTATGGAGAGTGTGGACGTGGCACGCTGGAAAAACGAGGGAGACGATCCTCATGCACACACACCGGTGCACGAGTTCGTGGTGAAACTCTCCCGGCTCAAGGAACGGCTCTTCACCGCTGCCGGCCGCGCGATCGCCGAGGAGCGCCACGCCTATATGGTCGCGTTCTTCGAGCGGTGCGACGCCGAAGTCCGAGGAGAACGGTAGCCAGGCGCTCGCTCCATGTCGCAACGCCGCTTCATCGCCCTCGTATTTCTGCTGGCACTGGTGCTACGACTGGTACCCGTCTTACTATCGTATCGCCTGCCCATCGGGCTGGACGACATGTTCCAATACGACATGCTGGCCCGCGCTATCGTGGCCGGCCACGGTTACCGCTGGTACGCCGAGCGAGACCTGGCGCTGATTGAGCCGTACATTGCGATGGAGCGCCCGGCGGACTATGACCCCCGCGGCGTGCTGACCAGTTTCAGGGCGCCGGGGTACCCGGCCTTCCTGGCCCTGATCTACGCCGTATGCGGCGTAGGAACGCACCGCTTCTTCGCCGCCCGGCTGGCCCAGGCGTTCTTGGGCGCGCTGCTGGCCCCGCTCAGCGGAGCGCTGGCACTGGGGACGGGGTTCAGCGAACGGGCCGCACGCTGGGCCGCTCTGTTCGTCGCCGTCTTCCCGCTCCTGGTCATCTACCCGCTGGCGCTGGCCAGCGAAAATCTCTTCGTGCCATTGCTGGCGCTGGCGCTGGTCCTGACGCTGCGGGCAGGCGAGCGGGGCCGGGCGCGCGATTATGCCCTGGCGGGGCTCGTCCTGGGGCTGGCCACGCTGACCCGCTCCATCGTCACCGCCTTCGTACCGCTGGCAGCCCTGTGGGCCTGGTGGGCGGCCCGGCGCACCGGGGCCGGAAACGGGCGCAGCGGGTTCCGCAACGCGGCCTTGCTGATCCTGTGCTTCCTGTTGGCCACCGTGCCCTGGGCCGTGCGCAATACACTCCTGCACCGCCAGCCGACCTGGGTCGAGACTTCGTTGGGCTACAACCTGTACCTGGGCTACCATCCTCAGGGCACCGGCACGTTCCAATACGGCATCTCGCTCGACCTGCTCCCCATCCTCGACGACGCCGAACGGAGCGCGCGGGGAGTCGAGGCAGCCATGCAATTCGTGTGGGCCGATCCGGGCCGCGTGCCCTACCTGATGCTCCGCAAGGCAGGGTACCTGTGGAAACTGGACAGCCGGGCGTTGATCTACTTTTACGGCAACGGTTTCCTCGGCCGGTGGCCGGGGTGGTTGCTCGGATTGGTTCTGTTGCTGGCGTGGGTGCCCCTGATGGTGCTGGCTCCGGCCGGCGCGGTGGGGCTGGCGTGTGGCCCACTGGAGCGGCGCAAGGGGCTCGTGGCATTGCTGGTGGTCTACTATACGGGCGTGCACGTGCTCATCATGGCCGAGCCGCGCTTCCACGTCCCGCTGCTGCCGGTGGTGGCCGTCCTGGCCGCCTACGCCTTCACCGCCCGGCCCTGGCGTGGGTCGCCTCCCTGGCAGCGCGGGGTAGCCATCGCGCTGATCGCGCTCCTATTCGCCAACTGGGGGCTGGCGTTGGTGCGGGACTGGCACACGCTGACTGCGCTCTTCGGCCCCGACGGGACCCGCCTGGGCCTACCATACTGACAAAAGGAACCTGCGATGCGTCTCCGCGAACTCCGCATGGACTGGAAAGTCGTTACGGCCATCGTCGTTTCGACGCTGATAATGGCAGTGGACCACTACCATCGCATCTTCCCGTACAAATCCTGCGACCGGTTACTCTTGTACCTGGGCGTGCCGCTGCTGGTCATTTTGGCTCTCTTCCGCGAGTCGCCTGCCAGGTATGGCCTCCGGCTGGGGGACTGGAAGGCGGGGCTGGCGTTCACGGCCATTGGATGCGCCGGTATGGCGCTGGTGATGACACTCGTGGCCCGCACCCAGGCCTTCCAGGACTATTACGCGCCCCAGGCCCACCCGGCCATCCCCTTGCTGCTCAACACGGCGCTGGACCTCTTCGGCTGGGAGTTCCTGTTCCGCGGCTTCCTGCTCTTTGCGCTATACCGCGTCTGCGGCCCGTACGCGATCGTGCTGCAGGCCGTACCCTTCACCATCGCTCACTTCGGTAAGCCTGAACTGGAGACGCTGAGTTGCATCTTCGGCGGAAGCGCCTTCGGCTACGTCGCCTGGCGCACCCGCTCGTTCATCTACCCGTTCCTGATCCACTGGTTCCTGGCGACGGCCACCGTGCTAATTGCCAGCAGTGTGACCAGGTAACCGGCCCGGCGAGATTCTTCGCCGCTGCACGGCTCAGAATGACGTGGCCGGCAGGCCAGGCAGAATTGCCGGTCACTGCAGATGACGGTATAATGGACATCACCCGTGGGCGGGACAGGCTGCACAGCCCGGCGAGATTCTTCGCCGCTGCGCGGCTCAGAATGAAGTGCTGATCATACCGCGAAAGGAGGGCTCCTCGTGGCTACGATGACCAACACCGAGGTTATTCAATCCTGGGCGACCGTCCCTCGCGCCGCGATCGAAAGTGTGGGCGAGGAAGGGGACTTTTTGCGCCAACACCTGCTCAATCCCACCCTCTTCGCGTTGTTGGGTCCGGTAGAGGGTAAGGAGATTCTGGACGCGGGATGCGGCTACGGCTACCTGGCGCGCATGCTGGCCAGGCGCGGCGCCCG
>DATKWP010000585.1:0-2454 GCA_035529535.1 Anaerolineae bacterium
CAGATTTTCAAGGGCCTCATTATCCTGTTTGCGGTATTGGCCCGCCGCAAGGAGCAATAGACCTGACAGGTCTCCAGAAGGGGGGTGAGCGGAAGACGAATAGAACCAGGCTTTCGAGAACAACGGAAACTCGCTCTATAAACTTAGACTTTGAGGAGGAGGTCAATCCATGAAACGCATATTCGCTTTGAGTATGGCCCTGGTAGTGGTCCTGGTGGTGGCTGGCTGTGGTAAGGCTGCCCCCACGGCTGCCCCCGAGGCCGGCGCACGCACGATCCGCATCGGCATGGTCAACTATACGCTGTGCTGCCCCTACTTTATCGGCATGTCCAAGGTCGTGGAGGAGGAAGTAGCCTACTACCCCAACATCCAGGTGTTCGTTACCGATGCCAATGGTGACGCTGAGAAGCTGACGTCGGACGTAGACGATGTGCTGGCTCAGAAGGTGGATGGGATCATCATCAGCGGTGGCCCCCTGGAGGCTGCCCCGGCTGCCCTGGAGGCCATCAAGAAGGCCGGCATCCCGGTGGTGTTGGTGGACAGGGTTTTGAAGGGTGGCGACTATACCAGTTGGGTCGGCCCCAACAACTACCAGATCGGAGAGCAGGACGGGCAGTACATCGTGGACCGGCTGGGTGGTAAGGGGCTGCTGGTGGTGCTGCGCGGCGGCCCGGCGGACAACTCGATCGGCCTGGACCGCACCAATGGCATGCTCTCCAAAGTGCAGGCAACCAGCATTCAAGTGGAGACGGCCCCGGACTTTGGCGGGTGGAGTTCCGACGGCGGGTTCACCCTCATGGAGGACATGCTGGCGCGCTTTGACAAGATTGACGCCGTCTTCTGCGAGAACGACTCCATGTGCCTGGGTGCCCAGAAAGCCATCGGGGACGCAGGTCGCAGTAGCGAGATGTTCCTGGTGGGCGTAGACGGCGAGAATGCGGCCCTGGAGAACATCATGGCGGAAGGCAGCAACTATGCCGCCACCGGCCTGAACAACTCCGACCAGATCGGACGGGCCGCGTTCCACCGGCTGATCGCGATTCTGTTGGGGGCAACGCCACCCCACGACACGGTCCTGCCCTCTCCACTCATCACGGTTGACAACGTCTGCAGACACTATAACCCAGAAAGCGCGTTCTAGCCCTGGACTGCCAGTAGACACCATTGACGAACTGGTGAGCCCCCACGAGGTTCCATGGCGCATCCAGCGCCCCCTGTGGGGGCTCACTATAGGCCAACGTCAATGCCTCACGATCCTCTGGTGCCAAGGGAGGACAGTATGACGCAGACACTCGATAGACTGGGAGAACTGGCTCTGGTACCGGTCATCGAGATCGAACGGGCGGAACACGCTGCGCCGCTGGGCGAAGCCCTGCTCGCGGGGGGCCTGCCGTGTGTCGAGATCACCTTTCGGACGGCGGCCGCCGAGGAGGCCATCCGGCGCATCGCGTCCGCCTGCCCCGAGATCGTGGCAGGGGCAGGGACGGTGCTATCGGTAGAGCAGGCGCAGCGGGCGGTGCGCGCCGGTGCACGCTTCATCGTTTCGCCGGGGTTCAACCCGCAGGTGGTGGAGTGGTGCCTGCAACAAGCGGTGCCGGTCACGCCGGGAGTGGCCACGCCGACCGAGATCGAGATGGCGTTGGACAAGGGGCTGACCATCCTCAAGTTCTTCCCTGCCGAGGCGCTGGGGGGCATCGCCACGCTGAAAGCCATCGCCGCCCCGTACAAGGCGGTCAAGTTCATTCCGACAGGCGGAATCAACCCGCAGAACCTGGCCGATTATTTGAAACTGCCGATGGTGCACGCCTGTGGAGGAAGTTGGCTGGCCCCGGCCAAACTCATCTCCGCCGGAGCATTCGACGAGATCACCCGCCTGACGCGGGAAGCCGTCGCCATCGTGCGCCAGCAGCGGGGAGGGGTCCGATGAGCGGCCGCGTGATCGCCTTCGGCGAGGTGATGCTACGGCTCAAGTCGCCCGGGTTCGAGCGGCTGCTCCAGTCACCGATGCTGGAGGCCACCTTTGGCGGCGGCGAGGCGAACGTGGCCCTCTCGCTGGCCAACTTTGGCCTGGACGTGGCCTACGTCACCGTACTACCGCAGAATGCCGTCGCCGACGCCTGCATCGCCTACCTGCGCAGCAGAGGGGTAGACACTTCGCTGATCGTGCGCGGGGGAGAACGGATGGGTATCTACTTTCTTGAGGCCGGTGCGGCACAGCGCCCATCCCAGGTGCTCTACGACCGAGCGCACTCGGCGATTGCCAGCGCTGACCCGCAGAGCCTGGACTGGGAGCGCATATTCGACGGCGCGTCCTGGTTCCACGTCACCGGCATCACCCCTGCCATCAGCCAGAACGCCGCCGACCTCTCGCTGAAGGCGGTGCAGATGGCAAAGGCAAAGGGGCTGACCGTCTCTTGCGATTACAACTACCGCAAGAACTTGTGGAAATACGGC
>DATKWP010000586.1:0-9795 GCA_035529535.1 Anaerolineae bacterium
TGCCAGATTCGCAGTTACATCTCCACAGCCCGAAAGAATGGGCAGCGTGTGCTCGAAGCATTAGAGATGGCTTTGGATGCTACACCTTTCTACCCATCTTTTCTTCAGCCTCGCGCTGTCCTATCAAGCTGAGCAGTTACCATGCGCATAAGACAACTCTGGGTTGGGCTACACTGGTTGATGCTCTCCGCATGGCCGGCTTTACCGTTACCGAGGCCTGGCCGATGGACACAGAACGATCAGCGCGCATCCGGGCGATAGACACAGCATCGTTGGCCTCCTCCATCTTCCTCGTCGCCCGCCGCCGGGAAGGGGAGGGCAGCGGCTCCTACGAGACCCAGGTGCGCCCCGAACTGGAATCCATTGTCCGCGAGCGGGTGGACACACTGTGGGCGCAGGGCGTCTCCGGCGCCGACCTGGTCATCGCTGCCGTCGGTGCGGGCCTGCGCGCCTTCACCCGCTTCGCCCGCGTCGAGTATGCCAACGGCGAAGCAGTCCCCGCCAACACCTTCCTCTCCGAGGTCGAAGGGGTAGTACTGGAAACGCTCCTGGCGAAACTCTTCGGCGTCCCCCGCGCCGGCGTGGCCGGGGTGGACGCCGCCACCCGCTTCTACGTCCTCTGGCGTTACACCTACCGCGCTGCGACGATTGACGGCGGCGAGGCCATCGTCTTCGCCTACCCCCAGGGGGTAGAACTTGACGGCCCGCACGGGCTGGCGGCAGGTGCCCGCGGCCTGGTCGAGAGACAGCGCGGCAAGTACCGGCTACGCGACTTCACCGAGCGGGGCAGCGACGACCAACTGGGACTCCCCTCGCCCCCTGGGAGAGTGGCCGGGGGTGAGGGTCCCGCGCCGTTAGTAGACGTCCTCCACCGCACCCTCTGGCTGATGGAGAACCGCCCGGCGCTCCTGGCCGAATTCCTGGACCAGACCCTGGCCGGCCGAGCCGAGCAACTGCGCCTGGTCGCTCAGACCTTGGCCGGTCCGGCGCTGGCGGGCGAGGAACCGCGGCTGGCCACCTCCCGTGGTCCCGAGGCCGCCGCCCTGCGCAAACTCACCGGCAACTGGCGCAGCCTGGTTGAGGAGAATCTGTTCAGGCGAGGGGCGTAAAGCGAAGAGCGAGGAGCGAAAAGTGTGGAGCGATAAGAAGAGCGTGAAGCGGGGAAGGGGGAGGAACTACTTATGAACCGGAAAAGCAACGATTGGGGAGAGAAAGTCCGAGACTGGTTGCTGATCGTAGTGGCAATCGTAGTTGGGATCGTCGCCTTGATTTTCAGGGATGATCTGAAGACTGCCATCTATGCATGGGGTGTCGCCATCGTCATTGCGCTGGCGTGGTGGTACGCCAGAATCAGGAAGTGGTCCACTGGCTGGAAGTGGGCGGTACTTATGCTGGTCATCGTCGTTGGCACCGGGTGGGGTTATCTCTTGTGGCGGACTGCACAGCCCCGCTTTGAAATCACGGCCCTGGATACTTTGGATAGGGACAGGAACGCCTATGAACTGACCGACCAACTCATCTGGAACGCAGACGACATTTACGATCAGGTCAGGTACGGTGTTACGATCACGTTCACGCTGGAAATACGGCCTGAATACAACGGCACGAGGAGATTGGGGCGGGTGGTTGCCCTCATCTCAGGAGATAGCGGTAACCGGCCTCGGAAGAGACTGTTGTGGGCTGACTTTACGAGTGAGTCTAGCACACAGCAGATCCAGTTGACGCTTTCTGAGCTCTTGGATGCGTCTGGCTTGCAGGTGAACAGCGACCGCCCCACCAATCCTTTCCGCCCGGGGGATTTCCCCTTCCAGCAGGCCAGGCTGATCGTGCAAATTGCCCGGGAAGCAGACCTGGCGCACCCGTGGGCCAGTGAGGAGATCACCGTGCGCAACGCGCCGTGGGACCAACGCTCCGCGTTGGTCCAGCGCAATGGCAGGCGCGAACTGGACATCTATGTGAAGAACCTGGGCGGAGCCGGAGGGTTCACCGTGCGCTACCGTCTGGTCCAGCTCGGGAGAGATATTGGCACCAGTTCGCTTCCAGAAGTCAGTGGAGCGACCACCGTAACCTCGTGGAATGAACCCAAAGCACTCATCTATCTTGAGAAGGGTGAGTTCTTCACCGATACGGTCTCGGTACCTGATCAATTGGCCCAGGGCCGCTACCTTCTCGAGGCCTACGCCGTCAAGAAGCAGAATTACGTCCAGTTTGAAGATCCAGGAACGCGGTGGGAAAATCTCAACAGTATGAACAGCCCGTGGTGGTTCGGAGGATATCCCCCCGACGAACAGTTCTTTGTCGTCACCACCCCCGAGTTCGAGATAGACCCGACGGCGCAGGCCGAGTGGAAGCGCCTGAAGGACGGGGGAATCTTCGACCTGGGACTTGTGACGGGCCCCGTCGAGGACGTGACGTCGGCCTCCGGCACAGTGGGCTTGCGGCAGGTGTTTCAAAACGGCGAGGTCTACGTTCACGATAGCCAGGCTTACGCCATCTATGGCTCGATCCTTGAGCACTATCAAGAGCTCGGAGGAGTCCAAAACGAAAGACTGGGCTTCCCTAGATCCTCGATCCAGACTGTCACATCCATCTCAGGTATAACGGGTGAGATGATGGAGTTCGAAGGGCAAGGCTCTCCCCATCCACCGACCTCAGTTTACAGCTCAACGAGAGGCATTGCTGTAGTATGGCAATGGATCGGCTTGGTGTATTCGGCGGAGAACGGTGGTCACAGCGGCTGGTTGGGATTTCCTCTTGCAGATGAAAGCTCCTTCCCCGATAGCACGATCCAGACGTTCGAAAACGGGTACATCGCCTTCTACTACCCTTATGCAAACGGGGAGCGCGACTGGACTCGTCCGCCTGTAGCCTATCCCTACCTTGGCAGTCGCGGCACCCTGTTCGACGTGCAGGCGAGCCAAATGTGGCAGGACACCGGCGTCCAGGTACAACAGGGGGACCGGGTTACCATCGTACAGGTGGGTGGGACGTGGACTCACGCGGGGCCCGGCGTATGGTATGATGCCAACGGTTATGCAGGTTTGGGCCCAGACCCGCACAAGGGCACACTGTTGCCGCTGGCCAACACCGGAGCCTTGATCGGCAAGATCGGTGAGAACCTGTTCCTGGTGGGGCGCTGGAGTGTGCTTACGGCCCCGGCCGATGGAACCCTGCACCTGGCCATGAACGACGACAAGTATGATGACAACGACGGGCTCATCACCGTGCAGATTATGGTCGAGGATTGAGAGGAGCATGATGGTAGACTTTCGCGCAAGGATTGATGAAGCAGAGCGCCTGTTGGCGAACGAACACTACGCCCAGGCTATCATTGCCGCTGGCAGCCTGATGGAGGCCCTGCTATCGGCTCTCTACAACGACGTTCTCCCCCGCCTGCCGCCAGCCGCGCAGCAGGAGGTGCTGGAGCAGGTCGAGGCCATCGGCCACGGCAAGCCCATGACCGACTTCACCCTCGGCCAACGGGTCGGTCTTTTCCGCGAGACCCACCTCTTCGACAAGGCCCAGGCCGCGCTGGGGCGCGACCTGCCCCACCTGCGCAGCGCCAACTCTAGCCTGTTCGTGGACCTGCGCAACCGCGCCACCCACGCGGGCGCCGAGGTTCAGGAAGACGAGGCACAACTGTACGTCTCCCAACTGCGCGTCTTTCTGCGCGAGGCCGGCTATCTCGCCACTCCCGTCACGCACCACGCACCACGCAGCACGCCTCACGCCCTCCGCCCCTGGCCCCAGGCTGTTCACCTTCATCCCGACGTCGAGTCAGGGGAAACGGCCACAGCCACCTACGCCATTGACCTGGGCGCGGTCGTGGCCGGCGATCCCAACGTGCCGGCCGTCTACCGCGACGCGCGTGCCTTCTTCCGTGCCACCTACCTGACCTCCGGCCTGCGCCGGCTGTTGCAGGAGGTCCTGGGCAGGCTGGCGGACGCCGGGCCGGAGAGTGACCGCGTGCTGCAACTGCGTTCCCCCTTCGGCGGCGGCAAGTCCCACGTCCTGCTGGCGCTCTACCACGCCGCCCGCGACCACGCCGCGCTGGCTGCGCTGCCCGAGGCTTTCGATCTAGCCGATCCGGGGCAGGTGCGCGTGGCCGTCTTCGACGGCGAAAAGTTCGATGCGGTGGCAGGCAAAGTGGTGGACGGACGGCGCATCCATACGCTGTGGGGCTGGCTGGGTTGGCAACTGGCTCAGTCGGCCGGCGACCCGGCCATCTTTGAACTGCTGCGCGAGCACGACGAAACGCGGGGCGCGCCCGCCGGCGACGTCATCGCCGAGCTCCTGGCGGGCGGTCCTACCCTGATCCTGCTGGACGAGGTGCTCAAGTACATCGAGCGGGCCTATAGCCAACCGGTGGGCGAGTCCACGCTGGGCCGGCAGGCGTTCGATTTTCTCCAGAACCTGTCGGTGGAAACAGCCCGCATCCCCCATGCCGTACTGGTCTACTCCTTGCAGAAAAGCGCCCGCGAAGCGATGGACAACGCCCACCTGCTGGACATCCTGGAAGGGCTCACCAGCCGCGTGGACGCCAAGCGGGAGCCGATCACCGGCGAGGAGATCCTGCCCGTACTTCACCGCCGGCTGCTGACCCAGAAGCCCGATGCCGGAGACGCCCGCGCCGTGGCCGAGGCCTACGTCGGCGTCGTCACGCGGATGCGCGTGGCCCAGGCCGCCGATGCCGCCGCACGCCGCCTGGCCGAAGACGAAAGCCTCAAGTGGCAGGAACGGGTAGCGGCTGCCTACCCGTTTCATCCGGCACTGATTGACCTGATGCGGGAGCGCTGGGCTGCCATCCCCGACTTTCAGCGCACGCGTGGCGCGCTGCGCTTCCTGGCCGTCTGCATGCACAGCCTGAAGCAACAGGGAGGTGCTGGCCCCTTGCTCGGCGCCGGCGACGTGCCCATCGCCGACACCGACGTGCGCTATGCCTTCTTCACCGAGGTCGGACAGCGCGAACCGTTCCAACCGGTCCTTCAGCACGACTTTATCGGCCCCAACGCCCGCACCCGCCGCATTGACGAGCGGTTGGCGCGCGAGAACCCGGCCTTGAGCGGCGTCCGTCCCGCCACCCGGCTGGGCACCGCCATCCTCATGTACTCCTTCGGCGGCCTGCCCCGCGATCCGAGCGTGCAGGAGGGAGAGGTCCTGCCTCCCGGCGTCACCGAGGCCGAACTGCTGGCTTCTTGTGTCGGCCCCGACCTGGACAGCATCACTGCGCAGGCCGTGCTCAAGGACCTGCGCGAACACTGCCTGTACCTCCACTATGACGGTGCCCGCTACGTCTTCAAGACCATCCCCAACGTGACCCAACTGATCGAAGATGAAGCGGAGAACGTCCGGCCGGAGGAAACACGGGCGGCGATCAAGGAGGAACTGGAGCGCCGGTTGGCCGGCCGGGGAAGTATCTTCGTCTGGCCCGAAGACAGCCAAAAGATCCCCGACGCGGTGCCGGCCTTCACGTTGGTCTACCTGCCGCTAGAGTTCGCCGACCTGAGCCGGCCAAAGCAGGAAGCGCGGGCCATCGAACTATTGTCCACCTATGGTGACCGGCCCCGGCGCTACCGCAACGCCCTGGGGCTGGCGGCGCCCGACCGGAACCAGTTGGAGCCATTGCGCCGGGCAGTGCTCTACCTCAAGGCCATCGAGCGCGTGGAGAGCAAGAAGGCGCGGCTCAACCTGACCAAGGAACAACTCGCCCAACTGAAAGAGCGGCGGGGGACCGAGCAGACGGCCATCGAATCAGGGTTGCGCGCGCTCTACCCGGCCGTCTGGCTGCCCAAGAGCGGAGAAGGTGGGCTGGTGCTGGACAAGATCGAGGCCGGTGGCCGGCCGTTGCAGGCCGTTGGCGTCCACGAGCGGCTGATGGAACTGCTGACCCTGGTCCCGCCGCCGCACCTGTTCGATACCGTCACTCCGGGCCGGGTCATCGAACTGCTGCGCCTGGGGGAGGCAGCGGAAACGGGAACGCCACAGCGCACGGGGATCGCGACCCGCCAGGTCCGGGACGCCTTTTTCGAGACGCTAGACTTCCCGCGCCTGGCCGACGAGGGGGTCATCCAGCGCGCCATCGCGTCGGGCGTGCGCGAGGGAGCGTTCGGCTACGTGGGGCAGGCCCGGTTGGTACGGCAGGAGGAGGGCGTCTACCACGTCAAACGAGAGCACGTTGCCTACCAGCGCATCCTGACGACGGACGAAATCAACCTGGACGACGGTTTCATCCTGCTGGAGGTCGAACCGCCACCGGTGCGGCAGCAGGTTCAGGTCACCCCGGGGCAAGCAGTGCTGAAGCCAGGGCAGGTACAGCAGTTTGCGGCGGTCCTGGTGGATCCGGCGGGCAATGTCACCCCGTTCGAGCCACAATGGAGCGCCACCGGTGGCACACTGTCGGCCGATGGAGTCTACACCGCCGGTGACGTGGAGGGCGCCTACGAGGTGATGGCGCGCGTCCCCGGGGCCGACCTGGTGGGGTTGGCCAACGTGCTGGTGGGCGTGGAGTCACCACCACCGCTGCCTCCGCCTCCACCGCCACCGGGCACCGTCCGGTTGAGCATGATGCTGAACCGGCAGCAACTCTACCAGAGTTTCACCGCCATCGGGAACCTGACCGAGAAGGCGGGCACGGTAAGGATGACGGTTGAGGCTCGCTCGCTGGAAGGCTTCGATTCGGTCTGGCTGCGCAACGCCGTGCTGGAACCGTTGGAAGAGGCAGACATAGAAATCGAGAAGGAGGAATAGCGATGGACAACTATGCGGAGCTAATGGTAGGCGACCAGACGATCTACGTCGAGGTCACACCGTCCGCCAAGGGAGGGTGGCAGGAGGCCAGACGCCTGACCGGTCCGGCCGAATTGGGAGAGAAACTGACGCTAGAGTTCGACAAGATGATGGGGACCGTGCGCACCGCCGCGCTTGGCTTTCGGGATGGCTTGAACAAGTTGGAGAAGAAGACCCGCCCCGACGAGGCCACGCTCGAGTTCGGGCTGACCCTGGGCGGCGAGGCCGGTGTGGCCGTCGTCGCCAAGGCCACCGGCGAGTTTGCCTTCAAGGTGTCGCTGACGTGGAAGAACTCCAAAGTGGGAGGTTGATGATAGCACGGTCATATACGACCGCCCTCCATCCTCCCGAGCGCGGACCCTAACTCCGCCTGGAACGCGCGGTGGCGGGGGAAACGATTGCGCACCTCGTTCACCAGCGCACCGGCCGCTGCCTTGTCTCCCCGCAACCGCAACACCTCGGCACACACCACGGTCAGCAGGGCGGCCTTGTCGTAACTGCCGCGATGCTTGCCCCCCACGATGGCATCCACCCGCTGCTGCGCCACGTCCAGGCACCAGGACAGAGTCTTCTCCTGCCGCTCGGCACTCCACTGTACCCGGGCGAGCTGCTCCCCGTAGGCGCGCTCCAGCCGTGCGAGCACGGAACCTTCCTGCTCTTCTCCCCCATACGAGGAAGCGACGCTATTCCGCAGCCCCAACCGCCACAGTTGCGCCAGGTTCGCGGGCAGTGCACCCGCCGCTTTCCCCGCTAGCAGTGCCAGGAAGGCCGGCACGACCAACCCTTGTGGGTTTTCGCTGCTGCTCCACCCCAGCACCTTCCCCTGGGCGGCAACGTGATACGCCGCGTCCCAATCTTCGGCCAGCATGCAGGCGTGGGCCAGGACCGCTTGGCCAACCCACGCGGGCCTTTCGAGGCCATCCCCGTTCAACTCCACTATGAGTTGCCGGGCGGGTGGATGGGCCAGGTAATTCCGCAGGTGCTCGACCGCCCGCTGCATCAGCGCCGTCCGCTCTGCTCCGGCCGCGGCGCTCTCCCGCAAGTCGAGCAGGCGCGGGAGGGCCGGCTTGGCGACGAACCCCTCCCAGCGCCCGAAGCGCAGCGCCTCCGCCTCCTTCAACCGTTCAGCGGCAGCGCACAGGTGGTCGGCGATGGCCGCGCGGATGGGCAGGTGAGCCGGCAACGCCTGCAAGGCTTCCCGAGCCGCCGCCAGCACCTCCCGCTGCTTGCCCTCCTGCTCCAGCGCCGTGAACCAGTCCAGGTAGGCCCGCGGGCGCGCCTGCCCCTCGGAGCGCGCCAGTGTCTCCAGGCCCGCAGTGCCCTGGGCGAGCCGCACCGCCTCCCGCAGCCAGGCGTCGGCGTCGCGGCCGCTCTGCGTTCGCAGGAAGGCGATCCAATCCGCCAGGAACTGCTCCCGCTCGGGCAACGGGCGGGGAGAGATCTGAACCAGGTCATCCAGCGTCGGGTGCAGGCCGACCAGCCACGACTGCATCTGCTGCATCTGCTCCCACAGCGCCTGGGGACGGCGGGCGGCGGACTCGGTCTCGTAGACCGCGCGCAGGTAGCGGGCGCCGGCCTCGCCGGCGTCCACGCCAGTCAGGTCAGAAGCGTTCACCCCGCGCCCGTAGCCATCTTCGGTTCCCAGCAGGTCGAACAGCTTCACGTAGGCAGCGCGGGCCAGGGAGAGGTCGCCGTAGTCGAAGGCCCCTGCCGCCCGCTCGAACAAGCCGGCCAGCGGCTCAACGAACTCCTCGTAAGGTCCCAGGCTATCTTCGTCGGAGTACTCGCCCCACTCATCATACTGCTCTTCCCAGTCGCCGCCGTGTTCCATGGCGCTCCCGAGTTCCTGGGCCAGGTCGTCAATGTCCGCCAGCAACTCCTCCTGCTGAATGACAGGGGGAGCGACCATGGCGGCCCCCTCGACCGGCTTGAGCCTGGCCAGGAAGGCCGGCCGCCCGGCCGGCGGTGCTTCCTGGGCCATAGCGCACAGGATGGCGCGCAGTTGGTCGGCAGAGCAATCGGCCAGCCGGTGCTCCACGGCCTCCCAGAAGGCTTTCAGAGACATTCTTCCCGTGTGGTCCATCAGACCCCTCCTGTTGGCGTTTCAGGCAGTTGAAACAAGCGTCCTTGGGCCGGAGAAGGCGGCGCATTGGCCGCGTACGTTTCCAGCCACTCGCGCAGCGTCAGAGACGACCCTGCCACGCGCTCAGGAAATGGCAACGCCCCTTTCTGAAGTAGTTGCCGGTTGCCGTCAGGGATGTCCGGCCCGTCCAGGACGAACACCGGCACCCAGTTAGCCCTGAGCGCCTCGGTAGCCCCGGCCCAGGTGCCGCCCTGCCCGGCCTCGCTGGCGATGATCAACGCATAGTCGGCCAGCGCGTAAATCAACTTGTTGCGCCCCATGGCTGCCCCCACGCTGAAGCCAGCATTGGGCGTGTATGGCGTGAGCAGCGCCAGGTCGCCGCGCGCCAGGGCGGCGCGCGTCTCCGGCACGCGGATGGCCCGCTCCAGGTTATCGGCCAGGACGCCGACCGCCGTCCCCCGCGCCTCCAGGGCGGCCTGTGTGGCGATCCGATCCACCCCTCGCGCCCCGCCGGAATACAAGACTAGCCCCGCCAGCGCACAGGCGTTGCCGACGAACTCCGCCGCACTCTGACCGGCCTCGTCCACGTGGCGAGAACCAACCACCGCCACTCCCGGTTGACCGGGCAAGGCCGGTTCGCCTGCACCAAACAGCAGGGCGGGTGCGGATTCCTTGAGCCGTTGTCGCAGCCGTGAGGGGTAGCCGGCATCGGCACGGGTCGTGACCCAGATGCCTAGTGAGGTCAGGCGCTCCACTTCAATCGCCAGCACACCTCCCCGTTCCAGCAGGTGGGCCAACCGCCCGGCCTCCTCCCCGGTCAGGTCCAGCGCTTGTTGCAGTTGGGCGGCGGTCAAGCCCAACAGAGCACCGGGGCGGGCCAGGGGTGTGCCCGGCAATTTGCGCGCCAGCAGGTTCCACTCGCGCAG
>DATKWP010000587.1:0-5049 GCA_035529535.1 Anaerolineae bacterium
GGCAGTGCCACCAGCACTTTCGCCCCCATCCGTCGCCCGTGGATCCAGCGACCCCAGTTCGTGCCGGTTGATCTTGAGCACATGCGGCAGGCCCGCCACCCCCTGGCGCAGCGCTTCGCCGGAAGAGTCCAGCAACGTCACAAGCCCCCGCTGGCGGGCGTGGCGCACCAGGTGGGCGTAACTATCCAGGGGCAGGCCCGGAGGCAGGGTACCGCCGAATATGACGCCCCAGGCCGTCCCCCGAAGGGCCGGGCCACCATCCGGGGCGTAGCGCTCCACCAAGGCCAGCAGTTGGGGGAGGTGCTCGCTCGTCGCGCGCATCGTCGGCGCGGTGATGGTGCATTGCTGGCTCACGGCCAGGTCCACCAGCACGATCGCGGTGCGGGTCTCGCCGAGCGCGGGCACGAAATCGTGGGGGACGCCCACCTCGTCCAGGAGCTCCTCGAGCAGCCGGCCGGTGCGGCCCGCGTTCAGCCCGGCCGCCACGGTCGCCCCGCCCAGTTCGTGAATCACCAACGAACTATCCACGCCCTTGCCGCTGGGGGTGACCACCTCCCGCTCCGCCCGCACCATGCCGCCCAGGCGAAAATGGCGCACAAAGATGGCCCGGTCGAGCGTCGGGTTGGGAGTAACCGTGAGGATCATCCGTCGCTCAAGGCCGTTCCGCCAGGAGGCGGCCCATCAGCAGCGTGTGGGCGCTCCACTCCAGCCGCTCCAGCGTGTCGTAGGCGTCGGCCAGGTCGCGGCCCACCGTGACGACGCCGTGCCAGGCCAGGAGCAGCCCCAACCCGTGGTCCCTCATCTCTGCCTGGCGCGGCGCCAACCTCTCGACCACAGCCTCCGCCAGCGCCTGGCTGTGGCTGGGCAGCGGCGGCACCACCTCGACCGTACCGAATTTCTCCGTGTACTCGTTGGTCGGTACGACCGGCTTGCCGGCCGCGGCGAACACGCTCAGGTAGCGGGGATGGGCGTGGATGACGCCGTTGACCTCAGGCAAGTGGCGGTAGCAGGCAAAATGCATGCGGCTTTCCCGGCTGACCATCCTGGGGTCCCCGGCGATGGGGGTGAGGTCGCGATCGAACACCAGCACCATCTCCTCCCGCAGGTGCCAGCGGTGCTGGCTGCCCAGGCCCCGCGGGGTGACGTAGATGTGTTCCCCGACCCGGCAACTCAGGTTGCCACCCGCGCTGTTGGTCAGGTAGCGGCCGTACAGCAGGCGGGCGATCTCTACCATCAAGGGACGCGGGTCAGTGTCCATGTTCTCCTTCCTCGTGCGGGACGATGGCGGCCAGGATGCGTTCCAGGAACCCCTGTTCGTCCCAGGTCTCCGGCGGGTCTGCACCCAGGCGGGGCGGGCCGGAAGCGACGCGCGCTACGACCAGGTCCAGTGAGGGATTGTCATATGAACGTTTTCAGATTGAGCCTCTTGGCGGCCGCCTGGACGATTTCGTCGAGCAGGGCAGGACCGTCTTTGCCTTCGGCGCGGGCCATGAAGCCGACGTAACTGTGCGGCCTCTCGGGGGGCGTGCACATCAGGCCCGCGAAGGTATTGCCCTCCAGCAGCAGCGGCCCTTCGCTGGTCAGGATCGTATCGAAACGGCCAAAATCCTTGAACCCCAACACGCGGTAGGCCTGCAGCGCCAACCGCTGCATGGCTTGGGTCTCCTCAGCGGTCAGCGGAGCCGGGCAGAGGAATTGATCGTCGTCTCGCTCCTTCTTATCGAAGGTCAGGGTGGCGTCGCCTTCCCGATAAACGACCTCCAACGGAGGGAGCACCCTGGCGTCTTCGCCGTTGCCCAGCACGCCCAACGTCACTTCCCTCCCGCGCAAGAACCGTTCGATGAGCACGGGCTGGCCGATGGCCTCGCAGCGCTCCCGCACGCCGCTGACCAGTTGATCGTAGTTTTCGACGACGGACGAAGGGGTGATCCCGGCGCTGCCGCGGCCTGCCACCGGCTTGATGAACAGCGGGTACTCGAACGGCGGGTTCTCGCGGAACACCTGGCAGTCCTGTTCTGTCCTGGCCACATAGAAGGGGGAGGTGGGCAGGCCGGCGTGCTGCCAGAGCCGCTTGGCCAGCGACTTGTCGGCAGCGACGGCGATGGTGAAAGGGTCCGATCCGACGTAGGGTATGTCCAGTTCTTCCAGGATGGCGGCTTCGACCAGGCTGGAGACGTTGAAGACGAGGTCCACGGGCAGGTGCTGCAAGTCGTGGATAAAGTCAGATCCCCACCGGACGTGGGTGACGCGATAGCCGGCTGCCGTCAGGGCCTGGGCGTGATGCGCGACTTCGGCGTCTGTCGTATCCACGACCCGGCCTGCGCCGACGAACTTTTCCTGGAGCGCCAGGTTGCCCCGCTTCTTGTTCAACAGGCCGATGTGTAGTTTGGCCATCATCATTCCTCCTCTCACGGATTCGCGCGTAGTAGCAAGAGTTGAAGCAGTTCATTACGAATGGTGCATCCACCCGAACACAACTATGTCCCGCGTTTCGTCAACCATATCACGACTCTAACAGGTCACAGCGGCGATGCAACTCCTGGACGACTTGCGCCGGGATCGGTAGTTGGTGCTCGGCCATCTCGACGTTGGCCTGCATGTGCTGTGGGTCCCGCGTGCCTACGATGGCCGTGTCCACCTCTGCATGGGCGAGGACGAAGCCCAACGCCAACAGGAGCGGGTCTTGGGGTGCGCCGGGAATAGGTCCCATGTCCATCATGGCTTGTGCCCGCTGGCGGTACCATTCGCGGGTTGCATCGGTGCCAGCAGGTGCCCCCCACGCGGCGTTCGCAATGGGGCGCTTGGCGATGATGCCCATTCCTCTGGCTCTGGCCCTGGGAAACACCTCCTTGCGCGCCCCCTGGTGTAGCAGGTTAAAGGTGGTCTGCAAGGTGTCAAACTGGCCGCTTGCGATCGCCCACAGCGCAGCCTGGTGGTCCCCACTGTAGCCGAGGTAGCGCGTCTTGCCCGCCTGTTTAGCCTCCAGCAAGGCCTGGATGACATCCCCTCGTTCGAGAACGTCCACGCCACAAGAGTGTAACTGCACCAGGTCCAGGTGGTCGGTCCTCATGCGCTTCAGGCTGCGCTCGATGCTATCCAGGATTGTCTTGGCTGTCCACTCTTCTCCCTCGTACCCCTCGACCACGTGGCCGGCCTTGGTGGCCAGGACGTATTCGTGGCGGCGATGGGAGATCGTGCGGCCGATCCACTCCTCGCTGTGGCCATAACAGGCGGCGGTGTCCAGGAAGTTGATGCCGCCGTCGAGCGCCGCGTTCAGAACCCGGCCCGCCACTGACACGTCTGTCAAGGATCCGATCTCGAACAAGCCAGCCCCCAGGCGGCTGACCTGCAAGCCGGTCTTGCCCAAGGTTGCCATGTCCATTTTTCCCTGTCCTCCCCATATCATCTGCTCCGGCAAATTCTACTCTGATGCCGGGGGAATGGCAAGTGGGGATCCGACGAGGAAGTAACGTTGAGGTTTTGCGCGGGAGCTTGCGGAAAACTGCGGTGACACACCACGCCGACATGCATGATTGACAGGCTTCGATCTGTGTGCTAGACTGGGGGGGAGGTGACGGCCATGAGAACGCTGGTCTTGAAAGAGGCACAAGCCCCCTATGCCCTTACTATAGACGATGCCACGTTGGCGGAGGGACCGGTACGCGTGGTGCGGGGTGAGCAGACTATCGGGGTGCTGGTGCCGCCCGACGAGTACGAGGAGTTCCGCGTCTGGCAGGAGGCACAGCAGTGCCGACCGGAGATGCCGCGCGTGGCCGAGCAGTTCAAGCGCGAAGTAGCGGCCTTTGAGCGTATGCTGCCCGAACTGTTGCAGGAATATCGTGACAGGGTCGTAGCGATCCACAACGGTCAGGTTGTGGCAGTGGGCGACTCCAAGACGGAAGTCTCCGAGCAGGCCCATCGGCAGTTGGGCGACGTGATCGTCTACATCCAGCGTGTATCGGAGCATCCCCGCATCTTCAAGTTCCCCTACTTCCGAGTGGTGTCATAAAGTAGCCTTACAGCCGTGACATCGAACCCCCCGCTCCATTCCTTGAAGTCCTCGTTCATCCTCCGGATCATTCCGATAGGACGCAGCGTATCCGAGCCAAACTGGACACCGGGGCAGATATATCAGCTATCCCTGTCTCTCTGCTGGAAGAGCTGAACCTGCTCCCTGAAAGCCAATTGCTGATAGAGGGTTACGATCTTCGCCGGGTCACGTTGCCGACCTATTACATCGCGCTGGTGGTTGCCCAGGTACGCTTTCGACGACTGGAGGTTATCGCGTTTCCCGAAGATTACATTCTCCTCGGCCGCGATGTACTCAACCATTTCTATGCGCGACTGAACGGTCCCAAGTTGACGTTCGATCTCAGCCTCACTTCGTCGGAGTAGGCGGGCTCTCCGCCGCCTGCTGGACGCGGGCAACTATGAGCTCAACTTCACCCCGCCCTGTGGCAGCGGCTACGCCTCGCTGAGCCACAAAGGGATCGTCGGGCCGCCGGACCAGGTCCACGACGCCGTCCTGCAAGCGGGACACGCCGTCTCCGGTACGGTGTTTGCCCTGGATGGCAGCACCCCGGTGGGCAACGTGGCCATCTATGCCTTCAGCCGCGAGACGGCCGATGGGTTCGGGCTGCCGCCCACCGACGACCACGGCCACTTTTGCATCGGCCTGGTGCCGGGCAGTTACGAACTGAGTTTCACCCCGCCTGCGTGCCTGGGGTTCGGCCCCAAGACAGTGGTCATCACGATCACCCAGGACACGACCCTGAGCGTCACCCTGCCGGCGGGGTTCACCGTGGGCGGGCGCGTCACCGACCCGTCGGGCGGTTCTGTGTCGGGTGTTCAGGTCTACGCCAGGGACCCGAACATCGGCGGCTTGGGGTTCGCGCCGACGAACGAAGCGGGGCGCTATACGGGCACCTTGCCCCTGACCGTTGTCCCGCCGACAGGGATCTACGACGTCCAGTTTATCCCACCCCCAGGGTTGGGCCTTGGCGCCGTCACGATCCTCGACGTGACCAGCGCCGACGCCGGCTGCGCCGA
>DATKWP010000588.1:0-2548 GCA_035529535.1 Anaerolineae bacterium
CGTGGCGGCGGGCACGATCAAAGTGGCACTCTACGACACCCGGCCCGCTTCCCCCACCCATGGCCAGGTCCAGGAATTGCTAATGGGCGACGGCCAGCCTGCCATCGTGCTCAGAATCCCGCCCGGCGTCGCCCACGGCTACCGCGTGCTGGATGGGCCTGCCCACGTCTTCTACGTCGTCTCGAACGAGTACGACGGCACCGACGAAGGGCGCATCCCCCACGACGACCCGACCATCGGCTACGATTGGACGGCAATGCCCAAGATCACCTAGGGCGGACCATCCGCTCCTCCAGTTCGCCCGGCCGCAGGTCGGCCACGGCGAAGAAGCCGATCCCCCGCGCCTGTAGTTCGACGATCAGGCGCTCCGGCGTCCAGCAGCCGTCGGAGGCCACGGTGTGGATGTGCAGGTCGGTGCACATACCGGCTACAACCACACGGCCATCTCTACGTCGCCGCGCTCCGTGAGTTCGATTACCAGCCCCCCCCCTTCGGCGCGCCAGCGGTCGTGCGAGGCGTGATTGACCATCACGCGCCGCGCGGTAGGGAAGTCGTTGAGGACCACCGTTGGGGGGGCAGGTAACGCGCCGGCGATGGTCAACCGCAGCCCCGCCTCGTCGGCGACGTAGGAGATCTCGGCCGGCGGGTGTTCTTCGTCGTAGAGGGTGAAATGCCCGCTGCCGGTGGGGTGGGGGTAGACGTCGAAGACCAGGCCGGCGCCGGCGGCCTGATCGGTGTGATCAACTTCCGGCCACAGCGGGATGATCGCGCCCCGCCGGATGAAGAGGGGCAGGATCTCCAGGGGTGCGGGGTAGTTGAGCCAACCCGGCCCTTCGTACACTTGCCGGCTCCAGTAATCCACCCACTCCCCCACCGGCAGGTACACTTGGCGCCGCCGTGCTCCCCGTTCCAGCACCGGTGCGACCAGGAAACTATCGCCGAACAGGTACTCGCTGTCCAGGTGGCGCACGTTGGGGTCGTTGGAATACTTGAGCACCAGCGCGCGCACCACCGGCAAGCCGGTCTGTGCCGCCTGCACGGCGGTCGAGTAGATGTAGGGCAGCAGCCGGTAGCGCAACCGGGCGTAGCGGCGAAAGATCGCCTCCGCCTCCTCACCAAACTCCCACGGCTCGCGTGGGGTGACGCCGTGGCAACGGCTGTGTGAACTGAACAGGCCGAACTGAGCCCAACGCACGTACAACTCGGGATCGGGCTGGATGGCAAAGCCGCCGATGTCGTGGCTAAAGAACGGGATGCCCGAAAGGCCGATGCTGAGCGCAGCGTGCAGTTGATTGGCCATGTAGGGGAAATCGGCCAGCGGGTCGCCCCCCCAGCAGACGGGGGTGCGCTGCGAACCGGCCCAGCCCGCGCGGCCCCACACCAGCCCGTGTCCCGTCACCTCCTCGGTCACCTCGAACACCGCCCGGTTGTACAGGAGCGGGTAAAGGTTGTGCACCTCCCGCCCGCTCATCCCGTTGTGGTAGACCCCGTCCTCTGGCGCGGCCTCGCCGAAATCGGTCTTGAAGACGGCCACCCCCTGCTCCAGGAGCGGCCGGTGGAGCGCTTGCCACCAGGCGGTTGCCTCCGGGTTGGTAAAATCCACCACCGCCACCGGCGGGACACGCTGGTCCCAGGCCAGGACGATGCGCGGGTCCCCGTGCTCATCCTTGACGAAATAGCCGCGCCGCCGCCCCTCCTCGAAGGTAGCAGCGCTCTCGGTCACGTAGGGGGCCTCCCATAGGCACAGCCGGAAGCCCAGCCGGCGTAGCGACTCGATCATCCCGGCCGGATCGGGGAAGCGCGTCTCGTCCCACCGCAGGGTACACCGGTTGGCTGCATCCCCCATCCACCATGGATCAATGTGAATCACGTCGCAGGGGATGTCGTGAGCGCGCAACGTGTGGGCCACCTGCTCGACCTCGGCGCGGTTCTGGTAGCCGCAGCGGGACATCCACAGTCCGAACGACCAGCGGGGTGGGACGGGTGCGTAGCCGGTGAGATCGCAGTAGCGGCGCAGGATGCCGGCCGGCTCCGGGCTGTGGATCAAGAAAAAGTCCAATTCTGGGCCTTCGTGGGTGAAACTGTGGGCCACTACCGAGGCGGTACCGATCTCGAACGTGATGCGGTAGGTGGTGTTGACGAACAGCCCGTAGCCCCGCGTGGACCACAGGAAGGGCACGTTCTTGTACGCGGCGTGATGGGCGGTGGTGAAAGCATCTGTCGCCCACAGTTCGAACCGCTGGCCGATGCGGTTGATGCGCGCGAACTGCTCCCCCAGGCCGTACAGGTCCTCGTTGGGGGCCAACTCGAACGCCTCGTGCACCGTGATCCGCCCGCTGTGGGGGTCCCGCCAGAAGCCCAGGTCGGCTGGCCCTGGGAACTGGACCTTGGGTGGAGCGTCGAGGATGTACTCGCCCATCTCGCGGCAGATGACGCCGGCGTTGGAGACGCCGGCAGGGTCTTCAACGCCGCCGTCGGCGGCACTCAGGAAACGGATGCACCAGGGAGCGCGCGCCACGTGGAGGCGCAGGAAGCCGGTCGCCAGTTC
>DATKWP010000589.1:0-15913 GCA_035529535.1 Anaerolineae bacterium
GCCTGGTCCAGGTACACCCCACGGGTGGGGCCGGCCAACTCTAGCGGCAGCGTGGCGTCGGCGCCCACAAAGCCCATTTTGACACACAGCGCGATCTGGATCTCATCTCCATCCCTCAAGCGGTACGGCTTGTCGCTCACCTGTTGGCCGTTGACGTACGTGCCGTTCTTGCTATCCAAATCGCGCAGCAGATAGCCACCCTCGTCCCGCTCAATGCGGGCATGGTAGCGCGAGACCTGCCGCTCTGCCAGCGTGATTTCACAGTCGGAACCCCGCCCGATGGTCAACGCATCCTGATCCAGGATCCAACGTTGCCCTTCCAATTCTCCCTCATAGACGATGAGCATCGCCATTTCTTGTCCGGTCACTGCAACCCTCCTTGACAGAATAACCTTTCTCCAGTATGATGCACGCTAACCTGACCCTGACTCCAAGCCCAGACTCAACCTAAACGTAGCCCTGAATCCAGACCCCAGTAGCACCGGAGGGAAGAAGAGAGAGCGTGGCCCGCCTGCTTGAACCTGGAACCGTTCTGCGCGGACGGTACAAGATTATTGCATCTGTCGGCCAGGGGGGCATGGGCGCCGTATACTGCGCCGGCGACCTACTCCTGGAGGGACGCATCTGTGCGGTCAAAGAGATTCGCCCGGACCTCGATGCCACCCCAGAGATACTGGTTCAGGCCCAGGAACAGTTCCGCCGCGAGGCTGTCACGTTGGGGCGACTGGACCACCCTAACCTTCCCAAGGTCTCCGACACATTCAGCGCGAGCCAACGAGAATACCTGGTGATGGATTTCGTCGGCGGGCGGGATCTCCGCCAGATGATGGAGGAGAAACGCCGGCAAGGAGAATTCCTCGACGAGCGCACAGTGCTGCAATGGGCCGAGCAGTTGTGCGATGCGTTGGATTACCTGCACAGCCAGGACCCGCCTGTGCTCCACCGGGACATCAAACCAGCCAACATCAAGTTGACCCCTGGTGGGCTGATCAAGTTGGTGGACTTTGGGCTGGTCAAGTTGCTGGCGTCAGACGACTCCCGCACGGTCACTGTGCTGCAAGGCCGGGGCACCGTCGCCTATACCCCGTTGGAGCAGTACGGCGGGGATACCGGCCACACCGACGTTCGTTCCGACATCTATTCTCTCGGCGCTACACTATACCATCTGTTGACCAATCAACCTCCGGCCGATGCGAAGCAGCGTTTCCTCACCCCCAGTGCGCTGGTGCCTCCGCGAGCGATCAATCCGCGCGTTTCCCTGGCCACCGAACGTGCCATCCTGGCGGCCATCGCGATGCATCCCGATCAACGTCCTCCCAGCGTGGCCGCGTTCAAGGAACTCTTGCACGCCAGTTCCCTGCCCCCCTCTCTGCTCGCGCTGGTCCCTGCGCAAGGAGAGTGGCGCCGGGCGGTGCTCGAAAACCGCGGGCTGCTGGCACTGGTCGCCGTGATGTTCGTCCTGGCAGTATTGGCAACCTTCCTCCGCTAGTTCCGATCCACGAGATTCCGTGGACGAGTACGTCCATATTCGCTCGGAATGACAGAGGACCATCGGACCACACGCACTATGCCCGCCGTCTCCGCTGCCTGACGAGCCAGGCGGCGCTCAGTGGCACCAGGCCGCCCAGCAGTGCGACCCACCAGGCGATCCACGTGCCCCCTCGCGCCCGCAGCCAGGTGGCTGCCGGCAAGACGAGTACGTAAGTCAGGTACAGCGCAAGCCCGCCGATGACGCACCATAGCGCCAGGCGCAGCGCCAGGCCGGTCCGGCCATTGTTCAGGCGCACCACATAGTACCCCGTACCGCCGGCAGCCAGTACGCCCATCAACGCCAGGAGCAGGTCCAGCGGGCCAACGTCTCCGCCAGTCGCCGATGCTGCTTCCCCCGCGCTTCCTGGGCCGGGGGTGGGAGTCGGCGTCTCCTGGAGCACAGGTACGGCCTTCGCCGTCGGCGTGGGGGTCAGGATGATGGGTGTAGGGCGCGGCGTGGGCGTGATCGGCACGATAATGGCCGGCTTGCCCTCCTGAATCGTGATCTGGAGCGCGATCGTGCGCGGGACAGGATCGGCCTGTACAGACACGTTCAGTTGGCCGGTGCGATCCAGGGAGATCGTCATTCCAGCCACACCAGAGCGGGTGAGTGCCTCTACGGAGTGATCCCCCTCTTGTGGATAGGTGAAGATAAACTGGACGGGTGTCCCATCGGGCACCGGATGGCCGTTGTGGTCCACGATCACGCCAGTACGCAAACTCAGCTTGTCGCCAACCTCCAGATTGGGGGGCTCTGGCGTGGGCGAGCCTTCTGTGGGTGGCCCCGGCGTTGGCTCCCCTTCCGCGGGCAACTCGCCGATGTAGTATTGGAGTGTAATGAGTTGATCAGGATCAGGGGAGGTCTGGGTCACCAGGTCATAATTGATACCGACGACGCTGACCGGTGGCGCACCCCCTGGCACGAACTCTCCAAACAGGGCACGCGCCGAGGCCTCAATGAAGGGCTCTATGCGGCTGTAGGCGACGTAGTAGGCGCTGAGTTTGCTGATCTCAGTGGCATCCAGATAATAAGGGGCGTCATAGGCCAGTACGATCAGGTACTGATTGCGCAGTGCATCGGCCCGCTCGGCCAGGAAACGCCGCACGGCTGCGGATTGGGGGGGATCGCCGATCGGATTAAGCATGGCAAAGATGATCCAATCGGCCCGTTGCAGCGCCGCTTCAATGGGCAGAAGGGGAGTTGGCGTGATGACCTCTCCAGCCGCGGGGGTCGGCGTGGGAGGTGGAGGAGGAGCACTCATGTACTCCCACAGTTCATCAAAGGTAAACGTGCTCACCAGGAAGGGGTTGACCTGGCCCGTGGCATCGGGACCATAGAGCCGCAAAAGTGTGTCGCGCAGCGCCAGGGAATCAATGTAAGGCACAGGGGCGCACGCGGCACAGGGCCGTTCCTGCCGGCCATCGGTGAAAATGACGATGTTGTCCTCTGGGGTCGGAGGGGAGGGAGCCAGGTCAGGTAAGGGGGGGGAAAGCAAGGTGATCGCGTCACGGCCAACGGCGGATACCTCCTCTCGATGGGTCCCCACCTGTTCACTGATCGTCTCGACGTCCGGCTGGGTGGCGGCGAGGTCGAACGATCCACCGTAGGACGAGAGTTTCAGCCGCAGTATGCGCGCTACGGCCGCATCTACGAGGGCCTTGAACGAAGGATCGCTGTCGTATTTCTCACGGAAGAAGGTGATGGTGGACTTGACGTTGGCAATCTTGTCTTCCCAGTTGTCGGTAAGGGCAAACTGGGTGAGGAGCAGCATGTCGTTACCGGCGAGGAATGCTTCCTGCGCGACGCGGCGGCCGTTGAAAGTCTGCTCGTTGGGATCGTAGAAACGGCGCAGGGCACGCACGCCCAGGCCGTCGGAGACGGTTACCCCACCCTGTGCGCGCCAGTTGGCCAATTCCGGCAACCCGAGCAGGCGCTGAAGGACCTGGCTATCCACACTGACCGGGCGGGTAGTGACGAAACGGCCGCCTTCCAACCCTCGAAAGCGGATGTGGGATATCATCATGCCATCCGGCCGTGCCAGCGGATCTTCAGCCTGGGCGACGGTGAAAAAGGGGGCCAGGTCAACCTGCTTGAGTTTTTCCAGTGTGCGTTGGGCGGTAGAGACCTCTTCGTCGAGCGAACGGTCGGAGGAGCCCAGGCCAGGAAAGTGTTTGGCGATGACGACGACGCGCCCTTGCGCTCCGGTATGAACGCCCCGGATATAGTTCTGACCCATCTGTCCAACCCAGAAGGGGTCACCGCCAAAGGTTCGCACGCCCAGTTCACCCACAGTACCCGGGCGCGGGGTTTCGAGTACGTCCAGTGAGGGCCCCAGCAGCACGTTGACGCCCAGAGCACGCAGTTCCCGCCCGACAACCTGGCCCACGGTATCGGCGTAGGCCGGGTTCCAGGTGGCCCCAAGCGCCATCTCGGAAGGCAGCGGGGTCATGCCACCGACGATGCTGGTGAATGGCATGCCGTCACCTTCGTGGCTCACCGCAACAAAGAGGGGGACGAACGGCCCCGGAGGGGTTTCTTCGGTGCTGAGCGTCTCGGTCACTGGCTGGGCCGCCTGCCAGGCCGCTGCCTGGAGTTGGCCGACGAGTGTGGCCACCTGGGTGGGTGTATCCCCCTCGTTGACAATGTTGCCATTGCCCGGCAGGAGGACGACTCCACCCACGCGATAATCGCGGATCAACTCTGTGATGATGGCGCCCCCCGTAACCTCGGTGCCGGGGAAGGTGACCAGGAAGAGTTGCCCCACTTTGGCCGCGCTGGACATGCGCTCCATCAGCCGTGTGACCCCGTCTCCCTCCTGAGCATGGGCCGCCCAGGGGAGCACCAGGGGCGCCCACATCGTGGCCACCAGGGCCAGGATAGCCAACCGTCTCAATCGCTCAGCCATGTGACACCAGCAGGTTCATTTCTCCTGACTTTCCTCATCCTTGTCCTCCCACCCGATAATCCAGACACACAGCCCAGCCAGGCCGATGGTAGCCACGATCAAGGCGGCCCACTGCCCTGACAACAGGCCCACGTGGCGAGCGGAAACGACGAGGATGATGACCATGCCGATAGCCAATACCAGCCAGGCTATCAGGCGTGGGTGCTGACGGACGAACTGTTTCAGAGAAGACATATTCACCTCCGACAAAGATTCCGTGGATGGGTACATCCATAGGCGCTCGGAATGACATCGGGACATCGGGTCACCCGCGCCGGCCTGCCTGGTCACACTGGCTGGACCACGCGGTCAGCCCGCAACTGCTTGATCCACACGGATTCGTGATCGCCGACGTGAGCCTCATAGGCGGCCTCCTGCCACATCTTGGGCAGACTGGCGACGATTCTGGGTTCATAGCCGAGCATGTTGCAGAATTCCGCGGCCTGGGGAGAGCCTGGGTAGCGCAGGAAAAGCAAGGCCGCCTCACATTGCAGCTCGGTGGCGGTCCGCTCCATCTCGGCAAACAGGGCCCGCCCGACGGCGACCCGCTCAGAAGACGGCGTGGGTGAGTACACCCAGACCAGAAGATCGGTCACGCGAACCACCAGGTTCTCCACCTGCCATCCCAGCATCCCTACCAGATCGCCACCCCGCTCGGCCAGCAAGAAGCCTACATTGCCAAACCGTTCGATGATGGCCCGCTCGTCAACCTCTACGCGGCCCGCACAGGCAAGATTGACAAACGCGGCCATGCTGCCCGCATCGCTCACCCTGGCCCGTCGCACCCTGGTCTCCGGCTCTTGCGCCATGGTTCTCCTCTGGCTCCCGAGATTCCTCGCTGCGCTCGGAATGACAAAACTCAAAGCGCGCGCTGCCTGTGCCAGCGCCACCATTATACTCCGAAATGTGGTCTCTTCCAAGAAGAGAGTTGCGCTCTGCTGATCAAGCGGTCCCACGCTGCCTGTACCTGCGCCCGCGTGCGCGACATGGAGCCTGAGGTATCCACCACCACGTCAGCGCGGGCGATCTTGTCCTCCTGGGGAGGCTGCGCCCGTACCCGTTCCCAGGCCTCGGCCCGGCTCAGCCCCCGCCCACCCGCAATGCGGTAGACCTGCTGTTTCGGCCGGCAGGTGGTCACCCAGACATTGTCGCAACCACTGGCCAGGCCGGACTCGATCAACTTGATGGCCTCGACCACGACGACGTCAGCGGAGGTGGCTACAATACGACGGGCGATGGCTTCCAGGGTGGCAGGGTGGGCGATGGCCTCCAGCCGGGCCAACAGTTCGGGGTTGGCAAAGACGATACTGCCCAGTCGCGCACGATCCACCTCGCCATCAGGCCCCAGCACTTGCGGCCCGAAGGTTTCGACGATGTGTGCGTGGGCGCTGTAGCCGGCCCGCATCACTTCGTGGGCCACCTTGTCTGCGTCAATGACTTCGGCGCCCAGGCTGGCCAACATTCTGGCGACGGTGGACTTGCCCGTGCCAATGTTACCCGTGATGCCGATCAACAACGGACGACGGCTACTCATACCACTACATCCGTCCAGGAGGCTAACAGCGTGTCCAGTTCTTCCTCAATCTGCCTGTACTCAGCACCCAACTGGCGCACACGTTCGACCTGCTGCCGCTCGCTGGCGACGGCCAACTGGGCCTCCAGCTGCGCCCGGCGCACCTCCAACTCGTGGATGGTCTGCTCCAGTTCGGCCTGGCGGTGGGTCTGCCGCACTGCCTCCCGTTCCGCAGCCCTGCCGGCCTCCCGCGTGCGTTCCCTTTCCGTCTTGAGGCGCGCTTCCCGGGCCCCCTGCTTTTGCTGGCGACGCTCTACTTCCCAGACGTGGTATTCGTCGTACGGGCCACGGGGATGAGGGCCGAGATTCCTCGCTGCGCTCGGAATGACAGGGGGAGATCCGATGCCCGCTCCTTCCTTGAATTCCCACAACTGTCCATCCGCGATGGCCCAGACCAGGGTGGCCAACCTGCGGATCAGGTAGCGATCGTGGGTCACGATCAGCAACGTGCCGTCAAAACCAGCCAACACCTCCTGGAGTACCTCCTGCGAGGAAATGTCCAGGTGATTGGTCGGCTCGTCGAGGATCAGGACGTTGGCCCCTTGCAGGGCCAGGATAGCCAACGCCACGCGGGCCTGTTCGCCACCGGAGAGATCGCCGACACGCTTGAAGACGTCGTCGCCGGGGAAGTGATAGCGGCCGAGCATAGTGCGGGCTTCACGGGGCGTCAGTTCACCAGCGTCCAGGATGGTTTCGAGCACGGTCTTCTCAGGGATGAGATTTACGTGGCCCTGAGCCAGGTACCCCAGGTATACGCTGGCCCCGATCCGCACGCGCCCGCCCAGCGGCGGCATGTGGTCCAGTATGGTGCGCACGAGGGTGGTCTTGCCAGAACCATTCGGCCCCACCAGGGCTACCCGCTGTCCCCGCCGCAGTTCAAGTTCTCTGGCGGCAAAGAGAGGGGCGGCCGGATCATACCCCACGGTCAGATCGTAGAGTCCCAACACCAGGTCGCCACTGCGGGCCACGTCGCCTAGCGTAAACCCCATGGGGCGATCTTCCGGCGGTCGTTGGATGCGCTCGAGCCGCGCCAGACGTTTCCGCCGCCCCTTTGCCTCACGGGTGCGTTGACCGGCGATGTTACGGCGAATGAACTCCTCAGTCCGGGCGATGACCTGTTGCTGGCGCTCGTAACTGGCCTGCTGAAGTGCCAGGCGCTCAGCCCGCTGGGCGATGTACGCGCTGTAGTTGCCACGATACCAGGCCAGCCTACCCCGCTCCAGTTCCCACACCTGTTCGACGACGGCGTCGAGGAATGCCCGGTCGTGGGCCACGAGGACCACGGCCCCCTTCCACGCTTTGAGGTAATCTTCCAGCCACTCGATGCCCGCCAGGTCGAGGTGACCCGTCGGCTCGTCCAGCAGCAGCAGATCGGGCTCTTCCAGCAAAAGACGAGCCAGCATGGCGCGTGTTTTCTGCCCTCCACTCAGTTGGGCAATGGGGCGTCGGAAGTCTTGCTCGACGAAATCCAGGCCGTAAAGGACCTGTTCAATGCGCTGCTCGTACGTGTAGCCCCCGGCCAGTTCAAACGCCTCCAGTTCGGGGCCATAGCGTTGCAGCGCCTCCTCACGGGTAGCCGCATGCGCCATGCTCGCCTCCAGGCGACGCAACTCGGCCGCCTGGGCCTGCAGGTCGGCGAAGACTTCCGACATCACCTGCCACAACGTGCCCGTGCCTGAGGGGTGTACGGCCGATGAGTACATCGGGGCCGCGTTGGCCTGCTGAGGAAGGTAACCGAGGCGCAGCCCTTTCGCCCGATGGATGGCACCGCCCGAGGGCTCCTCGAGACCCATCACCAGGCGCAACAGCGTCGTCTTGCCGGAGCCATTCGGGCCAATCAGGGCAATCTTGGCCCCATGGGGAATCTCGAAAGACACGCCCCCGAAAACGTCCTGAGGGCCATAGGATTTGGCTAGATCGCTGGCAGTCAAGATGGACATAGAAATGCTGCGTGTTGCGTGTTGCGTATTACGTGCTTTACTCGCCCATAACGCATGGGCCAGGCAATTATACCACGAGGTGGGAGCATGCCAACCTTGTCACGCAAGTCATTCCGTAGTACACTTTAGGTCAAGCATAGAACTAGCACGGCCATACTCCCATCCACAGCCATTAAGGAGGAAACCCATGCCTACAAAGTTGGGCGCCCACGTCCTGCGAGCCACCGCAGACTTAGGCGAATACATCCAGGCTGGCCCGGCGGTAGTCAAGTTTGTGGGCGATTGGGGAGTCGCGCACGGGATCTCGAAAGACGTCCTGCTGATTGGTCGGAAACACCAGGCCGACTACGACGCTCAACTTCAGCAAGCCACCGGAAAGACCCCCGTCGAAGCAGCGCGGCAATTCGTCCAGGACCAACTGGCAACCTATCAGTCCAATCCCCGTATCACGTATTGGGAGGGACACAACGAGCCAGTGTGGAACACCGAGGAGGAAATGGGCTGGTACGCTGAGTTCGAGGTAGAACGGATGCGGCTGATGGCCGACCAGGGACGGAAGTGCGTGACCGGCAACTTTGCCACCGGCTCGCCGGACCTGGCCCTGTGGCCCGCCTTCTTCCCAGCCCTTCGAGCGGCCAGGCAGTATCAGGCCATCCTCGGCGTGCACGAGTACAGTTGCCCCTGGATGTGGTGGATGACCGGGAAACACCAACTGGACCCCAACGTAGACGAGGGAGACGAGGGCTGGACCACGCTACGGTATCGCAAGATCTACCGCCGGCAGCTGATCCCAAATGGGCTGGGCAGCGTGCCACTGGTGATCACGGAGTGCGGGATTGACCCACTGGTGAGCCCCCAACCACCCCATGCCGCCAGTGGGACGTGGAAGCAGTTGGGCAGTTTTTGGGCCGCGCACGATAACGAGCCGGACAAGGCGGACTATTACTTCCGGCAACTGGCCTGGTACGACCGGGAACTGCAAAAGGACGACTACGTCATCGGCGCGACGATCTTCACCTGGGGCAGTTTCGGCCCGCCCTGGTCGGATTTCGACGTGGCCGGGACAGGCGTGTCCAGCAAATTGATCGCGCATACACGGAAAGACCCGGCCAAGCCATTCGTATACGCGGTGATCAGTGGCGAAGAGGAGGATGGACAGGAGCAAGTCCGCGGGCTGCCTCGCGCCCAATATGAGCGGACCTACGTGCTGTTGCCCCCCAACGCCGATGCTGCCTGGGCACGGGCGGTGGCGCTGGCCACCTGGGACGGGAAGCGGTACACCATCGGCGGCAGCGCCGATGACGCAGGTATTGGCGACCTGGACGTGCGGCGCGTGATCGCGGTCAATCCGCAGGAGTGGCAAGGCCCGCTGGGCCTGGAGGTTTTTTTCGAGCAATACTATCCTGGCATCGAGTATAGGCCGATCGTGGCAACGACACCTGCGGAACTGGCGCAGAAACTGGCCAGCGGGTGACGCGCACATTGCTCTTGGCCTTGCGAAATGCCCATGCGGTGGGCTGGCAAGATCGTGATACCGACGCGGGGCGAGGTATCGGCCCGTTACAGTTCCTCGGCGCCTTGCTCCGCTTCCGCTTTTTCTTCTGCTTCTGCTGTCCGCAGCTGCTCCCGGTATGGCTCCAGGAGATGCAAGACGGCCTTGTTGCAGACGACGGCGATGAATGCCAACGTGCTCAGCAACCACAGCACCGGGATGACCGTACTGACGACGGCAACGACCAACAGCAAGAGCACCAGGAGAATGGTGAAACCAGGATTGGCTACGAAAAGGACGGCCGCATTGCGCAAAGCCACCCGCAACCGCTGATCCTCCTGCTCCAACAGCAAGGCCATCGGGTACATCTGCGTAACTATCCACAAGAACCCTATCACCACGAAGAAGGCCCGCACCCAAATACTAAAGGTGGGATTGATGTTGAACGGGGAGGTGCCCGGCGTGTAGAAGCGAAGGTTGGTAACCACGACGACTACCACCAGAATGATGAGCAGCGCCAGGCCCCAAGCCTTCAGGAAATAGAGTCGGAAACCCTCAAAGTAGTCGCTCCAATGAACGGACCTCCCCTTCGCCGCCAGGTTGGCGGCATTCCACAGCCCGGCCAGCGCTGGTGGAAAGGTGACCACGGGGATCGCCAGTAGCACGGTCACGATGTTCATCAGTATCAACGTGAACAACTCATCCCAGAAATTCTTGAGTGCCTCCCAGAAGACGCGCAACACATGCTTCATAGTCAACTCCTGGCGGGTGTACTCACCCGCGACTTCCTGATCGCCAGGTGGATGGCAGATTTTAAGCAATGTTTCACACTTCTTTAACGCCATATGGACAGAAGCGTGCTACGATGGATATGACTCAACCAGGGCTGGGCAAGCCTCACCATGCTCCCGGCGAGAATGTGACCGTTGGGCAGGGTCACCAGAACGTGATTCCCCTGAACAATGATCCGTATTGTACACTCGTTGTGACTCAAGGGCAAATCGTGCGATGGGCAACTCTTTGGAATTGCAGCATGCGCGCCATGATGAGAAACTGTAACCAATCTGTAACATAGCAGATTTGTCCTGATCAATCGAATTGATTATAATGATTACGTAACAGGCTGTCACAATTGCATCACTACCGAGATGTCTGGAAGGTTGAGACGGGGGGGAAGGAACTGATGAGGGACGTGCATATCCTATATATTGAGGACAATGCTGAGAATCGGTTGCTGGTGAGGCGTATCCTGGAAGCAGAGGGCTATTGCGTGTCGGAAGCGACGGATGGTCCGTCCGGATTGGAGACGGCCGCTGAGACAAAGCCAGACCTGATCCTGCTCGACATCAATCTGCCGGAGATAGATGGGTACGACCTGGCCAGGCGCTTTCGCAATACGCCCGGGCTGCAACAGGTGCCCATTCTGGCTGTTACGGCTAACGTGATGCAAGGGGATCGAGAACGCACACTGGAGGCGGGCTGCGACGGGTACATCCAGAAACCGATTGACGTAGACCGGCTACCGGATCAAATCAGGGCGGCATTGAAGAAAACTTGCACGTAGAGGCGATCATGGTTATTCAGCCAAAAGACGCCACGATCCTCGTGGTCGAGGACAACGTTCAGAACTTTGTGCTCATCACGCGCCTGCTGGCTTACCTGGGCGTGAAGAAGTGCGAATGGAAAGCCTCGGGCTGGCAGGTCCTGGAATTCGCGGAGACGTTGCCGCACATTGACCTGATCTTGATGGACATCTTTCTTCCGGAGGAGGATGGATATCAAGTGTTGGACAGGTTGCGTGCGGAACCGCGCTTCAAGAACACGCTGATCGTCGCGGTGACCGCCGACGCCTCAATGGAGAACATGGAGCGTGCTCGCCAATCGGCTTTCAATGGCTTCATCGGCAAGCCAATTGACCCGGACCGCTTCCCCAACCAGATTCGCAGCATTCTGCAAGGAGAGAAAGTCTGGGAATTATAGGGCGGGTGAGTACACCGAGGGTGAGTACACCGAACAACCTGGGACCACCAGACACGACAGGAGAGGGGATTCCCCCGTCTCGAGTGCCGACGACCGGGATGCGCGGAGGGCTAGGTAGAACGTTGCTGACCGCCTTCCTGGTGCTGGCCATCGTACCACTGAGCCTGATCAGTTGGTACGCCACACAGCGTGAGCGGTACGACATTCAACGCGAAGTCACAGCCAAACTGGCCTCGGTGGCTACTATGATGGAAACGCAGGTTCGCCAATGGGTCGAAAATCGCCAAGCAGCCCTGGCGCTCGTGGCAGCCTTGCCCGCCACGCAGGAGAGCGCCAGCGCGCTGGCTGCGAATGCCGGTGAGTGCACCCCCCCCCAGTCATTGCGGATTGCGCCCGTGAGTACACGGGGGTGCGGATTGCGGAATTCTGAGCGCAGCGAAGAAAGTCGCCGCGTGCTGCGCGGCCAATTGCAGGCGCTGCTGGCACAAGACCCCGCATGGGGCCACCTGGCCGTGCTCGATAGCGAAGGCCGGGGCGTCCTGGCATCCACCGATCCCCAGACCGAGGCCTTATCGGCAGACAAAGCCTCACCAGTAGGTGAGGGCGCGCCATCAGTAAATGGCGTACCGATAAGTGCGGATGGGCTACTGGTCACCCAACGCATCACCGGCCCAGACCAGAAGACAGTTGGCCTGCTGGTTGGTGCACTCAAGCCTGGCAATCTGGTGCAAACGATGGAGGCGGTGAGTGGACTGGGAGAGACAGGAGAAATCTACCTGGTGGACAGGCGCGGGATCAGGTGGGTGGGTACACCGGAGGATTGCGGATTGCGTGATTGCGCCCGTGAGTACACGGATTGCGGATTGCGGATTGGGAACGTGGGGGCCGATGAGACCATCGGTACACTCATGCCGCAAGGTAGGGCAGTGACGAGCGCAGGGATTCAGGCAGCGCTGGCCGGGCTAGATCGGGAGGGGCTCGAGGAGAACTATGCCGGTGTGCCGGTGATCGGGGTGTATCGCTGGATACCGGAGTTGAATCTGGCGCTGGTGGCGGAGCAGGCTCAAGAGGAGGCGTTCGCGACGACGGATACGGTGAGGGCCGCTGTGGTCGGTGCGACATTGGGGGTAGCGCTGTTCACAGCCGTGATCGCGGCAGTGGTGACTCAGCAGATCACGCGCCCGATCGTGCGGTTGACCGAGTCGGCACTCAACATCGCGGACGGAAGATTGGAGCAGCGAGTACCTGTGACGTCGCGAGATGAGATCGGAATCCTGGCGTACGTGTTCAACCGGATGGCAGGGGAATTGAAGACGCTGTACGACGATCTGGAGGAGAAGGTAGTCCAACGCACAGCGCTGCTACAGAAGGCGAACTATCAGATTCAGCGGCGGGCGATCCAACTGGCCACGACGGTCGAGGTGAGCCAGGCCGCCACCTCGATCCTGGAACCAGAGCAGTTGTTGCGAGAGGTGGTGCTGCTGATACGCGATAGGTTCGCCTATACCTACGTAGGGATCTATCTACTTTCGCAATCTACCAGTTCCCCAGTTTCGTGGGCGTTGCTGCAGGAGGGGGTAGGAGGCAACGATAGGTTGGCGGCCGCCAAAGCAAGGCCGGTGCCGATCGAGGATGGAGCCGCCTTGCCGAGGCCGGTGGGTGCCAATGGTGCCGATGGTGCCGATGGGACCATCGGGACCATCGGACCACCGGTTGCGGTGGGCCAGGCGGTGCTAACTGGGAAGCCCAGCATCGTGAGGGTAGGGAGCGCCGCAGGTAGCGGCAGCGCGGACAGCAGTGAACATGAGCGAAAGTGCGGGTGGGGGCCGATGGGTACATCGGGACACCCGGGACCTTTCGGGAAGGTTGGTGACGAAGAACAGGCAGAAGAGGTATTCTGTTCCCCCTACATCCGCGCGGAGTTGGCACTCCCGCTCAAAATAGGTGACGAGCGGCAGGGCCGCATCATCGGGGTACTGGACATCCTGAGCACCGACGCGGAGGATTTCGACGCGGACGACGTTTCTGTCCTGCAAACAATGGCCAACCAGATCACGATTGCGCTAGAAAACGCGCGGGCGTACGCGGTGGAACGGGAAGCGGCGAAACGACTGCGAGAGTTGGATCACTCGAAGCGCCGTTTCCTGGGCCACATGTCACACGAACTGCGGACGCCTCTGACCAACATTATCGGCTTCTCACGGTTGATGCTGAAGGGGATTGGTGGGCCATTGACGGAGCAGCAGGTTCAGGACGTGCAGATCATCTATCACAATGGCCAACATCTGTTGGGCTTGATCAACGACCTGCTGGACGTATCTCAAATCGAGGCGGGGCTGATGGAACTAGAGTTCCGAGAGGTGAGCCTGGCCGACCTGATCCACAGCGTGATGGCCACCGCCAGTGCGTTGGTGCGCGACAAGGAGATCGAGTTACGCCAGGAGATTGCGCCTGACTTGCCGAAGGTGCAGGCCGATGAGATGCGCATCCGCGAGGTATTGCTGCGGCTGCTGGCTAACGCTGCTAGATTCACCGAACAGGGTGCGATCACAGTGCGGTCGTGGCAGGCCGACAATGCGGAGGGTACACCGCAGGTGTTCGTGAGCGTCAGTGACACCAGTGCAGGCATTCCCCCGGAGGATCAGGAACGGATCTTTGAGTACCCAAACCTTCCTGAAAGGGCGGGTGCGGATGGGGGTACATCCGCGTACACCCGTGAACTTTCGGGAAGGTTCTCACCCGCAATGGCCTTGAGCAAGGAATTCGTGGAGATGCACGGGGGGCGCATCTGGGTAGAGAGCGCAGCGAACAAGGGCTCCACCTTTACATTCACGTTGCCACTGGAGCGTGAAACGTGACGGGTGCACTCGACCGCTACGTTGGGAAGGAAAGAATATGAGCGAGATATCAAGTGGCCCCCAGAACCAGGGGGAGAGGGAGCGGAAGTCGGCGAGTACGCCGGGCGTGGGTGCTGATGGTGCCGATGGGGGTACATCGGACATCGGACCACTGAGGTCAGCATTCCGGCCAAGCGTCCGGATGCGGGTGATGGCGTACCTGTTGGGCCTGACTGCTATTGCGGTACTGACGATCGGCACCTTGAGTATTCGCTCAATCCAAAGCGCGCTTCTGAGCGCGCAGCAGGTCAGTAGCGCAGCATTACGCGACCAGGCTGAAGAAACGATCCGCCGGGTGACGGTAGGGGATGCTCAGAGGAACGATCTCGTTTTGAGGCAAGTACAACAGAATGCCGGAAATGTAGCCCGCTACGCGGCCGCTATCTTCGAGACACCCACTGCCTTCGCCGGTGAGGTCTACTGGCGGGCGGAGGATCACATGTTCACCGGCCCCGACGGGCAGTATATGAGCCGCGAGACGGACGTCAGCGACGCCTTCGTTCCCAACACCGTCAGCATAGACGACGGGTTGGTCGAGGTACTGGACCTGACCGCATACCTGGATTTCATCCTGGCCCCAACCTACGAAAGCAACCCCAACACAGTGGCCATGTATCTGGGGACAAGAGAGGGGATCCTGCGTTACTATCCGAACATCCACATCGGGGCGATCGTGCCACCAGACTTCCAGGTGACCCAACGCCCCTGGTACATCAGCGCCACACCGGAGAACAACCCGGCACGAGCGGTGGTGTGGTCACCGGTCTATGCCGACGCAACCGGGAAAGGTCTGATGGTGACGGCGGCTGCCCCGGTCTATACGACGGGTGGGTACACCGGGCGGGACGAATTTCTAGGCGTGGTCGGCATTGACGTCACGCTGAAAGACATCGGCGCCGACATCGCGGCGGCCCGGCTGTTGGGCAGTGGATACTCGTTCCTGGTGGATTCCACCGGGCACGCCATCGTGCTGCCGGAGCAGGGCTATCAGGACATCCTGGGACGTCCACCTCAGAACAACGAGTTTGGGACCAAGCTGAGCGGACCCGAAACAGCATTTGCGCTCGTATTGGACAACATGATGGCAGGCTCGACCGGCTTCGACGTTCTTGTTAGCGGCGGAAAAGAGTTGTTCGTGGCCTACGCTCCGCTGGAGAGCACGGGATGGAGCATGGCCAACGTGGTTGAGGCGGAGAGAGCGACTGAAGTCGCCACTACGAACCTGGAGAAGGAATTGGAGGCTTCGACCAGGACGTTGCTAGTGGGGCGCATTCTGCCCGCCAGTGCTGTCATCCTCGTGGTAGTGGTGGTGCTCGGTCTCGCGTTGACCAGCCGGTTGGTGCGCCCGATTCGAGCGCTGGTGACGGCGGCTCAGCGAATTGGCACCGGCGAGTGGGACGTTGCACTCCCTCGGGCGGGCAACGACGAGATTGGCAAGCTGGCCCAGGCTTTCGCTACGATGACTGCGCAGTTACGCGAACTGCTGGAAAGCCTGGAACAACGTGTGGCTGAGCGTACGCGGGCCTTGCAGGAGGCCAACTATGCTCTCCAGCGGC
>DATKWP010000590.1:0-4656 GCA_035529535.1 Anaerolineae bacterium
CGTCGTAAATCATGTACAGCAGGTCGGTCAGGCTCTCCCAGGCCCCGACCATGAGCGAGAGGAGAAAGCCCCGGCAGACCCGCATCCCCAAAGGATGAGTGCGCTTGGCCCAACGTTGAACGTGGCGAGACCAACCGCGCGGGTAGCGGCGTGGCCGCGCCGGATCGTGCGCCCGCTTCCAGCGCTCGACGTCGGCCCGCCCCTGGAGGCGACCGGTAAAGTCCGGGTGTGGTAGAGATCGAGCGCGACCTCCTCCCGTGCACCAAAGACCTCCCAGCAGTCGAGGTCGAACACCTCGGCCACCGTCCGGCCGTGAGGAAAGCCCTCCCGGTACCAACGGGCCAGCGTCTCCTCGCGGACCTCCTCATCCACGTAGGGCACGTGGTCCGGCGCGCCGTATCGCATCGTCTCCAAAAACCGCTCCCGCGCATCCATCCCCTCAATCCTTATCCCCCACTTTTTACCCCTGCTCCTTGTCCCCCTATCTCCTCGTCTCCCTGTCTCCTTGTCCCCTTGTCTCCTTGTCCCCTTGTCTCCCTGTCCCCTTGTCACCCTGTCCCCTTGTCCCCTTGTCTCCCTATCCCCCGATCCGCTTCCCCAGCGCCATCACCTTGAACAACCGGGACTTGAGCCACCTGCCGAACCGGGCCGAGGCTCTCTCGTCCGCCGGCGCGTAGGCGGGGTCGTCCAGGATCAGGTACAGCGCCCGCTCCACACCGTGGGGGATAATGTCGCCGGCCATCCCGTAGCCGATGCAGTCGTACCCCACCAGGTACAGGTTTTCGACCGGCGACCGGGGATCGAGCCGGTCCGCGCCGCTCTGTCCCATGCGGTGGGCCATCTCCGCCGTCCACAGCCCGGTGAAAAACATCGGCACCTGCAACTCGACCGCCTGGTCAAAGTCGGGGAAGACGTCGCGAAGCTGGGCCAACACCAGGTCGAGCTCCCGCCGCTTGTCAAAGGGCGGCTCCATCACCCAGAACACCTCCAGGATATGCCGCCCCTCCGGTGCGAGCGTGGGGTCGAAAAAGGTGGGGGCGTACGTGTTCAGCGTCCGCTCCCAGCCCATCGTGTGCAGGAGCGAGTGGTCCGGGCCCAGCAGGGGCTCGTTCGCGCCCAGGATCACGCAGGCGACGTCCGCCGGCACGGCGGACCGCAGGCGGGCGACGTAATCAGGCGGCAGGTTATCCTCTCCCACCAACTGCATCAGCCGGTTGAGGCCGGCGTTGTGGATCACGACGTCGGCAGCGACGATGCGCCCGTCGACCAACTGGACGCCCTTGGCGCGACCGTCCTCGACCTCGATCGACGCCACCGGGGTGCGGGTGGCGATCTGTCCGCCGTGGTCGCGGATCACACGCTCAACCCCAGCGACGATGGCCGCCGTCCCACCCCGCGCGGTGCCCCAGTCAGCCATCTGCTCGATCGAATCGACGATCGCCCGCTTCGTCTCCATGGCCGAGAACGTATCCACCGTCTGCGAGGCGAAGCAATACGTGATGATCGTCTCCACGTACTTGACGTATTCCTCGTTGCCGGGGAAGTAGCGCTCGACGTACTCGCGGGCGGTCATGCGGTCGGGGTAGCTCACCCGTGGATCGTACATGTCGGCGATCCACTCGTAGACCCTGGCCATCCCGGGCGCGCCCCCTACCAGCGTCTCCTGGGCCTCATCCAGCGAACGGAAGCGCCGCCCGTCCTTCATGACGACCCAGTGATCGCCCCGCGCCCTGGTGTCGTGGATCGTGATCCACTCGACGTCCGCGCCCAACTTGGTGCACAGCCGCCCGATGCGGCTGTTGGGGCCCGGACAGGTCCAGGCAGCGGTCGTGACGGCGTAGCCCTCGTGCATCAGGTGGGTGTACTTTCCGCCGACGAACGACAACTGCTCGAGGACGAGGACCTTCTTGCCGGCCCTGGCCAGCCCGGCGGCGGCCATCAGCCCGCCGATGCCCGCCCCGACGACGACCACGTCGTAGCGCTCGCCGAGCGCCACGGGCGGGACCGTGAGCGCAGGGTCGGAGAACACGTTGTTCGGGCAGATGTGGACGCATTCCCCACACCTCGTGCAACACCGCTCGTCAACCCGCGGCCAGGTGTCGGCCTCGATCTCCAGCGCGATCGCCCCCTCGGGGCATCCCACCACGCAATAGCTGCACCCGGTGCAGCGTGTCCGATCGATAGATATCATCAGTGGCTACTCCTTGTTCTCATAAAGACCTGTGCACTAGCGAACCGGCCGCGCGCACCGAAACCCGAAGCGCGCGTCCGGGCCCCCCCGGTGGGCGGAATTGCGGGCCGAACAGCGGCTCTGCTCCTGCGCCCAGTGCGCGACGCCGTATGGCACCCAAGAGCTCCCCCGGATCGAGCGATTCCACTCCGGCCCCAGTCCCACCGGGTTTCGATCCGGCATGTCCCAGTAGCCGTCCCAGTTGAACCAGTCAGCCACCCACTCAGAGGCATTGCCGACCAGGTCCATCACGCCGTCGGGGCTCGCGCCGTCGGGGTAGAACCCGACCGGCCGGAGCCCCACCGCATCGACGTCCGCTGGGGTGGGCTGCACGAGCGCCCATCCTTCGCCCCAGGCCGGAGCACCCGGCTCCGTGTGACTCACCGGGCGCGACTGGCCGGCCTCGGCGCCGCCCACGTTGGCCCGGCCGGCGTCCCACGTATCCCCCCAGGGATAGACGCGACCGTCGGTGGACCGGCAGGCCCGTTCCCACTCTGCCTCGGTCGGCAGCCGCCAGCCGGTCCAGGCGCAGTAGGCATCGGCGTCCTCCCACGTCACGCCGACGACCGGAACGTCGGCCTGCCCGGGCGGGTAGTCGTCGCCGGACCAGTAGGGCGGCGGCTCCTGCCCCGTCGCCTGGAGGAAACGGTGGTACTGGACATTGGTGACCTCGTAGCGGTCGATCTCGAACGCGTCCAGGTAGACCAGCCGCTGGGGGTGCTCGTTCGCCGGCCCCGCGTCGTCCCCCATCAGGAATTCACCGGCGGGTATGGGCACGACGCTGCGGTCGAGCGCCCTGGCCAGCGTCTCCACGTCACCCGAAACTGCCAGCGCGCGCAGCCGCTCGACATCGACGGCCAGATCACCCTTACCCTCCAGCCACACCTCCAGCACCCGCCCCACCCGCTCCAGGCTCTCGGCGCTCACCTTGTCGGGCGTGTCCTGCGTCGTGTGCCAGTAGGGATAGTCAAAGTCGATGACGTCCACCGCCGGGATACCCCTTTGGGCAAAGGGGACGTGATCGTCGAGCATCGCCCAGCGGTACTCGGGGATGAACGTCCCGGTGTAGCCCAGCGTCGCGGCGATCTCCCACAGGCGCGTCTGCAGGGCCGCGTCCGAGTTGCGCTCCAGGTAAAGTTGCTGGTCGGCGTCGCCGATCATGTCGACGACGACGACCGCCTCGGGCGTGACCTCCAGGTTCGCCGCCATGTGCGAGGACCCCACGCACCACTCCCAGCCATCGAGCTGGCCGTTGTCCTCGGCGTCGAAAAAGGCCAGCCAGACCTGGTTCTGCAACGCCTCCCGCTCCAGTGTGCGGGCCAACTCCAGGAGCACCGCCACCCCAGAAGCGCCATCGTTGGCCCCCATCACGGGGACGCTTGCGTCCTCCTGATCGGCACTGCGGCGCGTATCGTAATGCGCCCCCAGGATCACCACGGGTCCCTCCCCCACCCGCCCGATGACGTTGCGTACCGGTGTGCCACGGTAGGTGAACTCCTGGGTCTCGACCGTCCAACCTCGCTGCTCCAGGTGAGAGATAATATAGTCGCCAGTGGCTCGCCAGGCCTCCGATCCGGTGGGGCGGAAGCCCAGGTCGCATTGGGCCTGCACGTGGGCATAGGCCGCCTCACCGTCGAAGACCAGCGGCTCCCGCTTACCGCACGCAGTCAGCAGGACAATGGCCAACACAATCATTCGCACAACTGGAGAGGCCCTGACAAAGCTCGCCGCCCCCGTCCCCGGGGGCGTCCTACGGGCCGCGCTTCCACGCCCGGCCAGGCAGAATCTTCTCATCGCTCCTCATCCATCTGGCGCCAGATCGAAGGCAACCAAATCCGAGCGCCGCTCTCTTTAACCATCGCATCGTAGATTCGGGTGTTCTCATGCGTCCCGGCCAGCAGGCTCGCCCACTGTCCATACGCGGTGGTCGGCACATTTCCACCGCTCACTTAATGACTACACGAAGATCAGTGCCTGGGTTCAGGATTTGCCAGGTAGGCTTCCAGGTCTGCCAGCGCCCGCGCCACGTACGCCGCGTAGCGCTTCCGTTTGTCGCGCACCGGCCGCTCCAGTGGCGGCAGCAACCCAAAGTTGGCCTTCATCGGCTGGAAAGCCGCCGGGTCGGCGTGGCTCACATAGTGGCACAGCGCCCCCAGCATCGTCGTGCCCGGCAATACCAGCGCTTCCTGCCCCAATGCCAAGCGGGCTGCGTTGACCCCGGCCACCCACCCGCTGCCGACGCTGCCCACGTACCCCTCCACCCCGGTGATTTGCCCGGCGAAGAACAGCCCCGGCCGGCCGCGGAAACCCATCGTCGGCTCCAACAACTGCGGCGCGTTGATGAACGTGTTGCGGTGCATCTGCCCGTAACGTACGAACTCCGCTCGCTCCAGCCCTGGAATGAGGCGGAACACCCGCTCCTGCTC
>DATKWP010000591.1:0-3461 GCA_035529535.1 Anaerolineae bacterium
ATATTTCGCCAGCCTGTGCGGGCCAATGCCCTTCAACCCGGACAAAGCCTCCAACGTGATAGGCCGCTGCGCGGCGATGGCGCGCAGGTGGCTATCGTGAAAGACGACGTAGGGGGACACTTTTTGTGCACGGGCCTGTTCTAGCCGCCACGCACGCAACGCCTGGAACAGCGTCTCGTCCACGTCCGCCTCTCCCGGCTCTGTTGAGGCCGGTCTGCGCGGCGGCGGTGGCGATTCCGCCGGGCCTACCAATTCATCCAACGCGGCCGGGTTCTGCAGCGCCGCCCGGCCTGCGCGCGTCAGGTCGAGCACGACGCCTTGGTCAATGTGCCGGGCCTCCAGGAATCCGCCCTGTTCCAGGCGCGCCAGCAGCCGTTTGACCGCACTCTGCGAGCAGCAGGCCAGCGCCCCAAAGTGTGGGTTGCCGCGCGCACTTTCCTGGAGCGATCGCGTCCCGGGATGCTCGCGGTCGTCGCCGCGCAGGATGCGCACCAGCGTATGCCGTCCCCAACTCCATGGCGCAGCCGCCACGCAGCGCAGGATAGTCAAGAACTGCTCCCGCTCGTCGAGTGGCGCCATATTCGGTGGCGTTGGAGTACCCTGGCAGTTGTCGCAGGCGGTGCACCGCTCGATGATGCGCCCCCCCAGGTAGGCGTTGATGTGGCCGTGGCGACAGCGCGACGTGCGGGCGTAGGCCGTGATCTCGTCCACCCGCTGCACGTTGATCGTCTCGTACCGCTCCAGTAGCGTCTCGATGCGCTCGGCGGCGTCCCCGGGCGGCGGCAAGAGTTCCAACAGCAGGTCCCGCCCGGCCGGGCGATAGTTCAGCCAACCCACGTCGGTCCACTCCAGCACCCGCTGCTCAATCGTGTCGAGGGGCAGGCCGGCCCGCCGGCCCACCTCCGCCAGGTCCAGCGGCAACCATTGGTCCTGGCGCAACCGCGCCGCCTTGCAGAACGCCGCCAGGTCCTTGGGCAAGGCCCCATCCTGCCCAACCCCCGTCAGGCACACGTTGACGGTGCGGGGCAGGTCGGGGCCGCGCCGCAGCAGGTCCACCTGCTCCAGCAGGCTGAGGGCGACTCTCACTTGCGTATCCTCCGCCTGCAGGTCGCGTTCCAGGTCTGCCGTGGCCACCCGGCCACAGGAAAGCCCGTTCAAGTGGCGTTTGACTGCCGCGTAGACGGCGCGCAGGAACTCGACCGTCAGCATATCTTTGCGCGCCCAGCGGGTCAGCGTGCCCCGGTCCGAGGGAGCAACCATCAGCAGGCAACGGGCAGGCAGCCCATCGCGCCCGGCACGGCCTGCCTCCTGGTAATAGGCCTCCAGCGAGGGAGGCGGCACAAAGTGGACGATGAAGCGGATGTCCGGCTTGTCAATCCCCAGGCCGAAGGCGACCGTCGCCGCCACGATGCGCATGCGGCCAAGCATGAACTCGTCCTGCACCTCGGCCCGCTTGGGGATGCCGGCGTGGTAGAAACCCGCGCTGAGGCCGCGCTGGCACAAGAGCGCCGCCAGTTCCTCGCAGCGGGCGCGCGTGCCGGCGTAGACGATGCCGCTGCCAGGTTCGGCCTGGCAGAAAGCCAACAGGTAGCGCAGCTTCTCGTCAGTGTTGCGGGCGTGCAAGACCTCCAGCTGCAAGTTCGGGCGGGTCACGTCGCCGGCGACGACGCGCAGCCCACAATCCGGGCCGGCCGCCGCATCCCCCAGGTGCTGCAGGATGTCACGCCGCACGCGGGGCGGGGCCGTGGCCGTCATCGCCAGCAGCGGCGGGTTGCCCAGCGCCTGGCGCGCCCGGCCGATAGTGAGATAGTCGGGCCGAAAGTCGTGGCCCCACACACTGACGCAGTGCGCCTCGTCAATCACCAGCCGGTTGACGCCCGCCCGCCGCAGCGCGTGCAAGAAGGGGGGCTGGCGCAGCCGTTCCGGCGCGGCGTAGACCAGCCGGTAGGCTCCACCGGCGATCTGCTCCAGCCGCTGGGCCAGTTCGTCCCGCTCCAGGCTCATGTTGATGGTGGTGGCCCGCTGCCGCAGCCCGTCCGGCAGCGAATCCACCTGGTCCTTCATCAGCGCGATGAGTGGTGAGATGACCAGCGTGGTGCCCCGTTCGGCCAACAGGGCCGGGAGTTGGTAACACAGCGACTTGCCGCCGCCGGTCGGCAGGATCGTCAACACGTCCTCGCCGCGCAGGACGCAGGCGATGGTCTGCAACTGGCCGGGCAACAGCATCTCGAAGCCAAAGAGCCGCTGTACAGCGTCCGCGATGCGTGCCTGCTCTTCCGCCGAGACGGGCACGCGATCGAACGTGGACAGCGGTTCGGCGGGTGGGAGTTCCCGCTCTTCCGGGGGGCCGGGGCGCAGCGAGGGGGCCGGGGCAGGCCGCGCGCGCGAGGCGGGAAATAGGGCTTCCCGCAGTTCGGCCAACTCGGCGGCGTAGCAGCGCGCCAACTCGGCCTCCATGTCGGCCACGCGCGTCTCCTCGCCGCTGGCCCGGAAGTAATCGCGCAACTGGCGCAGGTAGGTGGCCGGCAGAGGCTTCTCCGCAGCGGCGGTGCGCAGCAAGCGCACGGCGTAGCCGCTGGCGGTCACCCAGTCGTCCCGGACCTGGTAGAGAGACATCATGCCGAGCAGATATGAGCGGCTCTGGGGGCGCAATTCGTCCAGGCGGCGGTAGGCGGCCAGCGCGGCCTCCAATTCACCCCGCCCCAGCTCGACCTCGCCCAGCAGCCCCCAGGCCGTGACGCTGTCGCTTTCCTCCTCGACCAGCGCGCGGGCGACCTGGTAGGCAGTTTTCAGATCGCCCTGGGCCAGGTAGATGCGGGCCACGAGCAAGCGGGCGGTGAGCGAGGTCTTGTACACCAGCCGCTGCTCCATCACTGCGAGGGCATCTTCATACCAGCCCTCGGCCAGGAAGGCCCTGGCCCGCAGATCCAGCAGCGAGACCAGCGCCGGGTTGACCGGGATGAGCAGGTCCAGGCAAGCGTGCAGCGCCTCCAGGTGCTCCCACCGCATGAGGAAATTGAGCAGCCGGCTGCGCTCTGTACTCGTCAGCCGCAGGGCCTCCTCAGCCTCAATCCCCAACTCCCCCAACACACCCGCGCCCTGCCCATCTTCCTTACGCCCCTCTGCCATCTTTCACCCTCCCTTCATAATCCGGCACCACGTGCACCCCCACCACCATCGGCCAATACTCCCCCTGCCAACTGCGGCTCAGGCCCACGGCCAGATAGAGCGCCTCGGCGTCCAGCCGTTGGTACAGGGCATCGTGGTCCAATGTCAAAGAGCTCTCCTCCTCACCCAACCACTCCCGGCCCAGCGCCTGCCACTGGAGGTCGGTCACCGAGACGCCGCGCCGGCCCGTGGCGCGGGGGTGGTCCGCATCCCCACCCAGCACGAAGCCCATGCGCGCCTCGTACTTGCCCGAGTAGCGATCCAACGAAAAGCGCACCCACACCTCCCGCGGC
>DATKWP010000592.1:0-3136 GCA_035529535.1 Anaerolineae bacterium
CCCATACTCGGCAAACAAAAAGATACCGGCCCCCGGCCCCGCTCCGCTCAGCCGGCGAGGCTCCACCTGCGCGCGGAACCCTGCTTCGGCCAGCACGTTGTGGGCACGGGCCGCCATGCGTTGCGGGACGTGAGCAGGCAAATTCGTCACTGCCGCCGTGCCCCACACCCGCTGCAACGCTCCCCGCTCACTCAACACGAGCGGGCGCAGAGGCCCTCCCCGCCCCGTAATCTGGACCTGCACCTCCCCTCCACCGGCCGGGTAGAACCCCCAGCGCACCAACTCGATCTGCGCGTGGACCCCCATGCGCGCCACGGTGGGGAGAAAGACGTGCTCCAGGTAGGACACCGGCGGGGCCCACGGCACGTGCGTCCCGCCCCGCAACGTCAGATGCGAATCCCCTGCGGCCAGCGCCAGCGGCAGGAGGACCGTTTGCAGCACGAGCCCTACCGACCCGGCGCTGCCGCTCCTGGCTACCTCGGCCACGTCGAACGTGTACGTGCCAGGGCGGGGCGGGCCGCCAGGGACGAAGGTGAGCGCCTGAGAGCCCAACTCGTCCCCCTCCAGGCGTGCCCCACACACCGCCGCGGCCGCTCGCACGGCCGCCAGGTGCTGAGGTCGCAGGCCCGGCTCCTTGCGCCCGGCGCGGATGCGCTCGATGCGGAACTCTCGCCCGGTGAGGACCGCCAGCGCGAGCGCCGTGCGCAGCACCTGCCCGCCACCTTCGCCGTAAGAGCCATCAATCACCAGCATCGGATTCGACGCTCACTTGTCCATGTCACGTAGTGCCTCGTAGGCCGGACGCACGCGAGTATCGGGCCAACTGGGCTCGGTGATGGCCCACCAGTATTGCTCGTCTTCTGCCGTCCACTCTGGATCGGCAATCGAGATCACCGTCATGAGCCCAATCCAGGGGGACCAATGTTCCCTGGCAAAGCGGAAAGCCCGCACCAGGTATTCCGCCTTTCGCTCCTCCGTGACGGCGAACCAGGCATAGGCAGGGTGCACGGGGTCGGTCGTCCACCCCATCTCCAGGACCGCCACCTGCTTGTCGCCGTCGCCGTAGCGCTCCATGACCTGGCGCACATCTTCGACGTGGCGGAAACAGAAGAAACGCTGCCCACCGTATTCAGGCGCGGCAGCCACCTCGTCAGGGGACATCTCAGGTGGTGCCTTGAAGCCGGGAGCGTGCGCCCCCAACAGGTCGAAATAGGGAGCCGCCCCCGCTTCATACATGCCGACGAGGTACTCGATATCCGGCATCGCCTCCGGCGGGCCATTTCCGGTGGGAGCCAACCCGGCGGAGATGACCAGCGCGTGCGGATCGGCGGTCTTGATGCCAACGTAGCAAGCACGCAGCAGCTCGACGTACTCGGCCGGGTTGGGAGGCCATCCCCCCCACTCGCGGGCCAGGTTAGGCTCGTTCCACACCTGGTAGGCGCTCACTCGCCCCCGGTACCGCTCGGCCAGCACGTGGCAGAAATCGCTCAAGTCCTGCGGGTTCTCCGGGGGGCCGTTGCCGGTACTATCTCCCCTGGGCCGTACCGTCCACACCGGTTCGCGATCGAGGCGAAAGAGCACCTTCAGGCCGAATTGCTCGGCTTCGGCCACGATACGATCGGTGAAATACCAGTCGTAGTGGCCTTTGGCCATCCCCTCGACGTCTCGCCAGCTCACCTGCTGCTTGACCCAGGTGAAACCGGCGTCGTGGACCAACTGCAAGTCGCGCCTGGCCGGCCCCTCGTGCCACCACAGGAACGCCTGCATGCCATACTCGGGGGAAGCCAGGCGCGCGCGGGGCCACGAGGTGGGTGTGGGAGGAAGCGTGGGCGCAGGAGAAGGGGCGGGCGAAAGCCCAACCCCCAAACGCCAAAGCCCCAAACCCAGCACCAGAAGCAAAAAGCCAGCGACCAGGACTAGCAGCCCAAGCCTGACGCCCAGATGCCGCCTTCCGGGCTCAGCCCGCTCGCGTGCGCCATTCGCCATTCGCTATTCGCTACTCGCCACCCGCAATCCGCAATCCTCAATCCCCAATCCGCATTCCCTATGGCTTGGGCATCGCGCCGATCGCCCCGAAGGACGGACGGGCGATACCCTGGAAGTCAATGAGCGCGTAAGGAGCGTTGGGGTCTTCAGGTCCAAACCCCAACTGCGAGTAGTTCAGGTTCCACAGAACGGCCAGCCGCACGAACCCCCACTGGCGCATCAACTGGAACGCCTCCACGTCCCACTGCGCCTGCTCTTCTAGCGAGTTGTCCAACGCAAACTCGAACCCCGGCGGGTAGCCGTCGAAGCCCTCGGCGCTGGCCCAGCCGAACTCTGTGACACAGAGCGGCTTGTCGCTCCCGGCCGCCACGACGCGGTCGTGGTAGCCCTCCAAGGTGGACTTGAAGGACCAACTGTGGTCAGGGTTATCAAAGGGGCCCCGGAACTGCGCCGACGGATCGTCGTACCCCTCATCCCACGCCACGTTGGGCGGCATGTTGATCCCATTGTGATGGGCACCCACGCAATCGCAGTAATTCAGGAACCCGGCCGCAACCATGCGGTCGAAGTAGCCGAAATCATCCATGTATATGATGCGGGCGGGATTGCTGGGATCGGTAGCCGTCGCGCCCACGGGCGAAAGCGCACCGCTGAGGACGATGATATTCGGATCGCGGCTCTTGATGGCCTGATAGGCCAGCCGCAGCATCTCGACGTACCGCTCGGGATTGACCCCCTCTTCGGTATCCCACTCGCGGTCCAGGTTCTGCTCGTTCCACACCTCGATCGCGTGAATCCGCCCCCGATAACGGTCCACCATGCGCCCCATAAAATCGGCCAGGAGGGTCAAATCGTCGGGAGGAGCCACCTCTGGGTTTTCGTCCACGTAGGTGCGCGACCAGCGGGGCGCATCCACCACGCTGAGCAAGACCTTGACGCCCCGCTGATTGGCGGCGTCCACCACGCGGTCGTAACCGCTCCAGTCCATCTCGCCCGGGTTGCCCTCAAAGAACCCCCAACGCACCTGTTGCTTGACCCATCCCAGGCCCAGGTTGGTCACCTGGCCCATCATATAGTCCACGTCACCTCCGCCCGTGCCGTTGATCGCAATGCCGTAACCGAACACCTCCTGCGCCTGTGCCACGGTAGG
>DATKWP010000593.1:0-12324 GCA_035529535.1 Anaerolineae bacterium
GACTGACTTGCTGCGCGCCGACCTGGTGGCGCTGCTGCTGGCGATTGCCCTGGCGCTCTCTGGGGTCATCACGGTTCAGGAAGCCTTCTCAGGGCTGGCGCACCCTGCCGTCTTGACCATCCTGGCCATCTTTATCCTGACGACTGGCCTTTACAGGACAGGCGTTACCCGCCACATGGGACGTGCGCTGCACCGGTTGGCTGGCGGTCGGCCCGCTCGCCTGCTCCTACTGACGATGCTCAGCGGGGCAGGCCTTTCGCTCTTCATGAACAACATCGCCGCTGCGGCGGTATTGCTGCCGGCCGTCATGGATGTCTCGAGGCGTACCTCAATCAGCCCATCCAAACTGTTGATGCCGCTGGCGTTCGGCGTCGCCCTGGGGGGAATGGCGACGCTCCTGACGACGAGCAACATCGTCGTCAGTGCTACGTTGCGCGACTGGGGATTGACCCCATACGGCCTGCTCGACTTCCTACCGGTGGGGCTGACGATGATCGTGGTGGGGACGTTATATATGCTCCTGGTCGGCTACCGGCTGCTGCCCACCGTCAACCTGATTGAGCGATTTGATCACACCCGGCGCCTGCGGCAGGAACTGACTCAGGCGTATGCCCTGGAAGAGCGCCTGAGCGAGGTATGGATTCCCGATCAATCCCCGCTGATCGGCAAATCAATCGCCGCTAGCCAGATCGGCGAAAGGCTGGGCTTGAGCATCGTGGCGATCTGCCGTAATGGTCAGCCCGCGTGCGTGGCACCGAAACCAGACCAGATACTGAGAGCGGGAGACAGCCTGCTCGTGGCAGGGCGCTCCGATAGGGTTCAACAACTGGCCGAACTGGGAGCCGAGATCCTCGATGCCCCCACCTGGAACGAGAGCCTCTCTACAGACCAGGTCGCTTTGCTGGAAGTCATCCTCGCGCCACGCAGCCAGGCCGTAGGTTATACGCTCAAGGAACTGCACTTTCGCGAGAAATACGGGTTGAGCACCGTTGCACTCTGGCGCAGTGGACGCCCCTACCGTACCGACGTAGGCGAGATGCGGCTGCAATTTGGCGATGCGCTCCTTGTCCACGGGCCCCGTGAGAGTTTTTCCAGGCTGCGCGCCGATCCTGATTTCCTGGTGTTGGCGCAGACGGATGACCCGCCGCGCACTCGCAAGGGGGGGCTGGCTGCAAGCATCATGGGGCTGACGCTGATCGCGGCGGCCTTCAACCTGCCCATTGCCCTGACAATGATGGTAGGAGCGCTGGCCATGGTAGTCGCCGGCTGCCTGACGATGGACGAGGCGTACCGGGGTGTGGAGTGGAGGGCGGTCTTTCTTATCGCCGGGATGCTGCCGGCCGGTATTGCGTTGACCCGCAGCGGCGCTGTGGAATGGCTGAGCCAGCGATTTGTGGCGGCACTGGCGGGCTGGGGGCCACTGGCGCTGGCAGGAGGGATGTATCTGCTGGCGATGCTGCTGGCGCAGGTGATGTCAGGGCAGGTGGCGGCGGTGGTGCTGGCACCCGTCGCCATCGTGGTGGCGCAACACGTGGGCGCCGATCCTCGCGCGATCGCCATGGCGGCAGCCTTGGGCTGCTCAACGTCCTTCCTGACACCGACGGGCCATCCGGTGAACGTCTTTGTGATGGGGCCCGGCGGCTATCGCTTCCGTGACTTCCTGCGCGTGGGATTGCCCCTGACGTTGCTCCTGTTCGTGACTGTGCTGGCCGTACTACCGTGGTTCTGGCCCCTGTGGTGACGGTGAGAATTTCAGTAGCGGCCTGCGACTCTCTGGGCGGCCCATTGCCAGGAGATCAGCCACTCCGAATGAGTGCCCGGCGTCATCCTGGCAGCAGTTCAGCTCGCAGTTGGGGCGCGTAGGTGTCAATGGCCTGGGGCGTGATCGCGTTGGCCCGCGCGATCTCGCCGTACATCTCCGCGCTACGGCGCGGCGTGCGGACCTGCGTCTGAGGATCCAGCGCGAGCAGGCCGAAGCGTAGCATCCACCCGTCGTTCCACTCGAAATTGTCCACCAGCGTCCAGTGGTAGTAACCCATCACCGGGTAGCAGAACTGGAGCGCGTGCCACATCTGGTGCAGGTGGGTCAGCATGTAGCGCGGCCGCTGCTCGTCGTCGCCAGGGATCCCGTTCTCGGTCACATAGATGGGCAGCCCCAGCCGCGCCAGGCGCTGCAGGCACCGGAACATCCCACGTGGGTAAAACTCCCCGTAGCCGCCGTTGAGCAGCTCTGGATCGTCGGTCTCCGCCTGGCGGTGGAACAACGTCTCACGCCGCTTGGGGTCGTAGGCAACCAGGTCGCGGGTATAGTAGTTGAGGCCGATCCAGTCGAGCGTGCGGCGCAGCCTCCAGGCCAGGCCGAACCCCAGGGGTGACGTCCAGCGGCCCTGCACCAGCGCGATCAGGATGGCCTGGTTGTAGGTCTTGTCCAGCGCCTCGGCGGCGCGCCGGTCCAGCAATGAGCGAGGGTTGGCCGGATCGAAAATGCGCATGTTGTGGGCGAGCCCGACCCGGGCGTGGGGCTGCACCGCGTGGATCTCCCGGTAGGCGGCGGCGTGGGCCGCCAGCAGTTGGCGGATGACAGTTAGCGCCGCTTTTGGATCGGAGCGGCCGGGAGGGAAGATCCCTTCCAGGTAGCCCATGTAGGCATAGACGTTCGGTTCGTTGATCGTGCACCACAGGTCGCAGTACTGGCCCAACGCCTCGACGGTCCGGCGCACGAAACGCGCGAAGAGCGCGCCGGCCTGTGGGTTCTCCCAGCCGCCCTGCTCGGCCAGCCACAGGGGGTTGGTAAAGTGGTGCAGGGTGACCATCGGCTCTACGTTGCGCTCGCGCAACCCCTGCAATATCTGGCTGTACCGTGCCAGTGCCCCGTCGTCGAACGTGCCGGGGCGGGGCTCGATGCGCGACCATTCGACCGAGAGCCGCAGTGCGTTCAGGCCCATAGCCGCCACGCGGTCCAGGTCGGCTTCGGCGTTCTTCCACCAGTTGCAGGCCAGCCCGGACGTATGCCCGCCTTTGACGTGGCCATCTTTCTGTTCCCAGGCCCACCAATCGTTGTGGGTGTTGTTACCCTCGACCTGATGGGCCGAGGTGGCCACGCCCCACTTGAAGTCGGCGGGAAAGTGGAATGTGGCTGCGGGCCGGCGCGTGGGTGCGGGAGCGGCGGGGGTTGGTCGTCTCGTTTCCAATGGCCTGGGGGGTGGGGGTGGGGCCAGCCGCTCCATCTCTGCCATAATCGTTGGTTCAGCGGCAAACTCCAGGGGCCTGCCGGAGATAGGCGTCGTTTCGATTCCGGCGGGCAGGACCTGGCCTTCTTCCTCAGCCAGGGCCGGGGGTGCTCCAACGCTCTCCTGGTCCAGCCATTCCATATCCATGTCTTCGAATGGATCGTGGCCCAGGGCCTCCATGGACAGTTCGCCCTCCTCCCGGTCCAGCCACTCCATGTCCAGGTCTTCGAATGGATCGTGGCCCAATATGCTGTCGGGCGGTTGGACTTGGTCGGACTCGCGCTTTCGTTTACGCATCGCGAAGAACCCTCTCTACCAGGCGTTGATAATCAGTCGCTGCATTGCTACGGGGTGAATATTCATAGATCGTCATGTTGTGGCTGGGTGCCTCGGTCAGCTTGATGTTTGCCCGGATCGGATCGGTCACCCGGTCGGCAAAGTAGCGCTGCAAGATTCCCAAGACCTCGCGATCCTGGCGCGTGCGGGCGGAATATAGCGTCGGCACAATCAGGTACAGGCGAACGTGGTGGCCGGGTATCTGGCCGATCTGTTTGAGCGTCTCGATCACCTGGCGGGTCACCACCAGGGCCATGTAGCTCATCGAGACCGGCACGACGAGTTCTCGAACGTACTGCAGCCCGCCGTCGCTCAAAATGCTGGCCGAAGGGGAAAAGTCGAGCAGAACGTAATCGTATTCGTCTTCCAGCCCCTGCATTTTGTTGGCCAACAGGTGCCGGGCCTCCCGCGTTTCGTCCATGCGCCACATCTCTCCCTCGGCCTGCAGCAGGCTGTGGTCGCTGGCGATCAGGTCGAGATTGTCTCGTGCCCGGACAATGCAGTCCCTGGGGGCGGCCTGTCCCAGCAGCAGGTGAGCCAGGGAATACCTGTAATGGACCCCGAAGCACGTTGCCAGGCTGCCCTGATTATCCAGGTCCACGCACAGGACGCGCGCGCCATGCATGGCCAGGCCGGCCCCAAGGTTCACCACCGTGGTAGTCTTGCCCGTGCCACCTTTGTAGTTCAAGACTCCGATGCATCTGCCCATTTCGATTTCTCCCTGATCGTTCAGCCTATTGGCAAACCCTCTAGTCACTGCGTTGCCGTAATTGTACAGCGGATTGAGTCGCGAGGCAAGCACGCGCGATATATGTGCTTACTTCACCGCTTGCGTTTCGGGAGCCGTTTTTGCACGAAGATGGCGACGACCGCCAGGGCCATGAGGATGGCGACGACCCTCATGGCCGCATACTGGAAGTTCGTGCCGAGCAAGGTAGCGTGGGCAGTCGCCAGCCAGAAGGCCAGGTAGTTCAGCAAGTGAACCGCCCGCCACTTCTGGCCGATGCGCTTGCGCAATACCGCTGCCAGCGCGGCGACGCCGATCAGGTACCAGGCCGGGCGCCCGCCGAGTGTCAGGAAAATGGTCCAGGAGTCGAACCTCGGCAGAAAGACCCGTGGGTCTCTGCTATCTATCGCCACTCCCACGGGGTGCAACGCGATCAAGACCAACCCGGTCACGGACAGGATGTGGTGTACCTTGATGAAGGGGCGCCCAAAGAAGCGCACCAACTGCGGCATATAGGCAGAGGAGACGATAGCCGCAAAGACGGCCAGGTATCCCAACGATGCAGCCCCGCGGATGAACCAGTTGAGCGGGGTACCATAAGGCTGCAGGGCTACCAGGCCACTCACCAGGATCAGGGCCACCAGGCCCGCCAGGGCGGGATACCATATTCTGCGATTCGGCTTACGTTCCATGTGGATCTTCTTTCGTCTGTAGGGTATCGCCGGCAACGGGAAGCAGGACCCTGAAGGTGCTCCCCTCGCCGACCTGGCTTTCCACGCTCACCTGCCCGTTATAGGTCCTGGCGATCTCCTTGACCAGTGCCAGCCCCAACCCTATGCCGCCATATCGCCGCCAGATCGAACCGTTCACCTGGTAGAAGCGCTCAAAGATGCGCTCCAATTGGTCAGGGGGGATGCCAACCCCCATATCGCTCACCTGCAGAGCGACCTGTGCTCCCTCCTGCTGGTTCTGCAAGGTGATCACCCCTCCGGCGGGGGTGAACTTGATCGCGTTGTCCAGCAGGTTGTCCAAAGGGGCCAGGTGGGGCTGGCCGGTGCGGGCTACCGTTCCGACGATGCCACTCTCGATGGATTGGCGGCGGCGGATGCTCTCCGCTACGTCCTGCAGCAGCCCACCGGCGTCGAGGTTGGTGGCCACGATACGCGCTACCTCTGCCAGCAAGGCCAACCTCCGCGACTGTTGTTGCTCAGCCTGGAGCAGCCGCGCGTGTTCGTTGTCCGCCCCTGCTATCTGGCATGCTTGACCTGCCATTCTCTCCCAACCTCACTCTCAATCCTATTATAACCCACTAGCGGGAAAATGCCCATCCCACGTTGACTTTTGACGGTGAATGTGTTAAGATATAGGTGTCTGGCTTTATCAGCGATCCAGCGGGCCTCACTGTTCATTGCACGGTTCAGTCACGTGGACTTATTGTTTCATCCATTCTTGGCAGCAAACTTGTCTGATGTAGGGATGGAACCGTACTCAAAGATGCCGGGCCAGGCGATGCCGAGTGCCCATTGGCAGGTGAGGACCTAGTTGGTGCTCACCTGTTTTCGTGTAGGTTTGCGGAGAACGTTTTGTTGGGAGGGTACTTATGAGTGCGGAATTTATCTCTCGGATCGTTGGGATGGTCCTGGCGGCGGTCGGCGGAGTCTTCTTGGGCATCTACATGGCAGCTCAGTTGGGGAGTTCCCCCTATCAGTACGCGGCGATCTTTCTGCTTCTCGGTGCGCTGTTCGGATTGGTGTTGACGCCGTATGTGACAGTGCGCCCCTTCCTGGCTTTGCGCCGGCGCATTCACCAGGCGCCGGCGCAGCAATTGCTGGCTGCGGTGTTGGGGTTGATCGTGGGCCTGATCATCGCTGCACTGATCTCGTTCCCGCTCTCGTTGCTCCCATCCCCGTTCAGCCAGATTCTGCCCTTCGTCGCTGCGTTGCTCTTTGGCTACCTGGGCATCATGGTGATGATCACGCGCCAGCGCGATATTTTCAGCCTCCTGCGCGGCCAGTTGCCGGGGCGAGCTGAGAGCCCCGAATCCAGGGGGGACGGGCACAGGCCCGTGTTGTTGGATACCAGCGTCATCATTGACGGGCGGATTGCCGACATCAGCCTCACCGGTTTCATCGAAGGTGAGATGCTGGTCCCGCGCTTCGTGCTCAACGAACTTCAGCACATCGCCGATTCCCCCGATCCCCTGCGCCGCAACCGGGGACGGCGCGGGTTGGAGATGTTGCACCGGCTGCAAAATGAATCTGTCGTGCCGGTCCGCGTCACCGACATGGACGTGGAGGAAGCGCGAGAGGTAGACGACAAGTTGATTCTCCTGGCCAAGCAATTGCACTGTCCGATCATCACCAATGATTACAATCTCAACCGTGTGGCAGAACTGCAAGGGGTACGCGTGCTCAATATCAACGAACTGGCCAACGCTGTCAAGTCCCTCTTTCTCCCCGGCGAAACGATCGCCGTGAAGGTCGTGCAGGAGGGAAAAGAGGTGGGTCAAGGCGTGGCCTACCTGGACGATGGTACCATGGTCGTGGTCGAGGATGGGGAGCCATACATTCACCAGGAAGTGCAAGTGATGGTGACCAAGATGCTGCAGACGGCGGCCGGCCGTATGCTCTTCGCCCGGGTAACCAAGTAAGGCCTTGTGAAGTAGGGCCTCATGGAGGGTGATGTACAATGAGTCTGCAAGTGTTCAACTATCTGACCCGCAAGAAGCAACCCTTTGAACCGCTCGAGCAAGGGCAAGTGGGGATGTACGTCTGTGGTCCGACGGTGTACGACCATGCCCATCTGGGCCACGCGAAACTGTACGTGGCGATGGATGTGATCGTGCGTTACCTGCGTTTCCTCGACTACACCGTCCGCTACGTGCAGAATATCACGGACGTCGGCCATCTCCTCGACACCGGTGAGGATCGTATCCTCAAGGGAGCCCGGCGGGAGCGAGTGGAGCCGATGGAGGTAGTGGAGACCTACACCCGCTCCTACTTTGAGGACATGGACGCTCTGGGGGTGGTCCGTCCCAACATCTCTCCCCGCGCCAGTGGCCACGTCCCCGAGCAGATCGAGATCGTCAAGACGCTGCTCGACAAGGGGTATGCCTACGTGACGGAGGGAGGCGACGTGTACTTCTCGGTGGAGAAATTTGCCGACTATGGTAAACTCTCCGGGCGCAGGCTAGAGGAGCAGGAGGCAGGTGCACGGGTGTCGGTGCGGGAGGACAAGCGACATCCCGCCGACTTTGCCCTGTGGAAACGTGCCGAACCGGAACATATCCTGCGCTGGCCCTCTCCCTGGGGCTGGGGCTATCCGGGCTGGCACGTCGAGTGCACGGCCATGGCGATGAAGTACCTGGGGAAGACGTTCGACATCCACGGCGGCGGGTTGGAGAACATCTTTCCCCACAACGAGTGCGAGATCGCCCAGTCGGAGGCGACCACTGGCCAACTCTTCGCCCGGTATTGGATTCTGGTGGGCTCCCTGACCGTCAATGGGGTCAAAATGAGCAAGAGCCTGGGCAACTTTCTCACCCTCAAGGACGCGCTCAAACTCTACAGTCCCTGGGCGATTCGCTTGTTCATCCTCTCGAGCCACTATCGGGGCCCCATGGATTTCAGCCGCGACGCGGTGCTGGCAGCCGAGCGAGGGATCGAGCGGCTGCACGCCACGGTACGTCTAGTGCGGTCGCGCATGCAGGACGTCGGGCCGTCCGGAACGGCCGAACTCTCCTACGTGAATCGCCTGATGCCCATCGCCAGGCAATTCATGGAGGCGATGGACGACGACTTCAACACGCCCAAGGCTCTGGCCATCCTCTTCGACCTGAACAGGGAAGTCAATGAGTTGTTGAACTCCAGGAAGCCGTTGAGCCAGGGCACCCTGGCGGCGATAGATGGCCTCTACCGTGACCTGGGTAGCCGGGTGCTCGGCATCATCCCCGAAGACCTGACTCAGGACATCGGCGGTGGATTGGTTGAGGGGCTGATGGCCATCATCCTGCGCATCCGCCGGCGATACCGCGAGACCAAGGACTGGGAGCAGGCAGACACCTTGCGCCAGCAGTTGACGGAACTGGGCATCGTGGTCGAGGACCGGCCCGAAGGGCCGGCGTGGCGAGTGGAGCGTGAGAGAGGATGAGAGAAATTCTCTATGGCCGCAATGTGGTCGCCGAATCGCTGCGCGCCGGGCGGCGCAAACCCTATAAACTGACGCTGGCCGAAGGCGTCCAGCAGACGGACGCCGTCGGCCAGGTCGTTTTCCTGGCCAGGCAGGCCGGTGTGCTGGTGAGTTATACCGACCGGCGCAACCTGGACCACATCGGCGACGTCAATCATCAGGGGCTAGTGTTGGAGACCAGCGAGTACCCCTACTGTGCACTCGACGACATCCTGGACACAGCCCCATCCAGGGACGAACCGGCCCTTTTCCTGTTGCTCGATCTGCTCAAGGACCCGCAGAACGTGGGCGGGTTGTTGCGCACGGCCGAGGCCGTGGGGGTGCACGGGGTGGTGATACAGCAGCGCAGGGCCGTGGGGATCACACCGGCGGTGGTCCACGCCTCGGCGGGCGCCGTGGAGCACCTGCGGGTGGCGCAGGTCACCAACCTGGTGGACGCCATCGGCTGGCTCAAGACGCAAGGGGTGTGGGTGGCCGGCTTGGAGTCCGCGCGCGGCGCGCAGCAATACGACCAGGCCGACCTGAGTGGCCCGCTGGCGTTGACGGTGGGCAGTGAGGGGGAGGGGCTGCGGCGATTGGTGCGGGAGCGCTGCGACTTTCTCGTGTGCATTCCGATGCACGGGCAGGTCACGTCCCTCAACGTTGCCGTGGCGGGTTCCATCGCGCTCTACGAAGCGTGCCGCCAGCGGGCGCTGCGGAAAGAGGTTCTGCCACCCTCCCGCAGGTTTGATTGATGATATGAAACGTCGTTGGTGGATCGTCGTCGTTGGTCTGCTCGTCAGCCTGTTCTTCCTCTGGTACGCCCTGCGAGATCTGCACCTGGAAGAGGTTGGGACGGCGCTGCGGAACGCCAGGTACGGGTGGCTGATCCCGGGGGTGGCCGTCTACTTTGTCTCCGTCTGGTTCCGCGCCTGGCGCTGGGGGTTCCTCTTGCGCGGTAGCAAGCGTGTCTCGGCCCACCGCCTCTTCCCCGTCGTCGTCATCGGCTACATGGGCAACGACGTCCTGCCCTTCCGGCTGGGCGAGGTCCTGCGCGCCTACGTCCTCTGGCGCAAGGAAGGGATCCACGTGGGGACCACGCTCACGACTGCCGTGCTGGAACGGCTGTTCGACGGGCTGACCATGGTCTTGTTTGTCCTCTTTGGCCTGCTCTTCGTCCCCATGTCCGCCTTCCTCAGTCTCCTGGTGGCCGTCGCCAGCGCCGTCTTCTTCGGCGCGCTGGCCGTGTTCCTCTTCCTCGCCGCTCGCCCAGACCTGCTGCGGCGCGTCGCCCAGGCCCTGATCGGGCGGCTGGTGCCCGCGCGGTTTCGGCCTCCCCTGTTGGGGTTGGTGGAGGGGATCGTGGCGGGGCTGCAGAGCCTGCGCCGTGGGCGGGACGTCCTCGTCCTCTTCGCCGTGACGTTGTGGGTGTGGATCCTGGAGACGGCCAAGTATTGGCTGGTCAGTTTCGCCTTTCGGGACCTGCACCTGCCGTACGTGGCCATCATCCTGATGGGTGGGGCGGTGAACCTGTTGACTGCACTTCCTTCCCTCCCCGGCTACCTGGGGACGTTCGAACTGGGCATCAAGATCCTGGAGGGGCTCGGTGCCCCCGCGGCCTCGGCGGGGAGTTACGTCCTGGTGCTCCACGCCATCCTGCTCCTGCCGGTCACGCTCCTGGGGCTGGTGTTTATGGGCCTGGAAGGGGTGCGCTGGACAGAAGTGAGGAAACTGGACTTTTCATAACCCGTCCCCTGTGGTACACTTCCAGCCAAAAGGACACAGGTACCATGAAAATTGCCATCGTCGGTGCAGGAATCACCGGCCTGACCGCCGCCTACGATCTGGCGAAGCAGGGCCACGCCGTCACCGTCTACGAGGCTCACCCCTACGCGGGCGGGCTCGCGGCCGGCTTCCGCGATGAGCGGTGGGAATGGCCATTGGATCGTTTCTACCATCACTGGTTCGCCTCCGATCTCGACGTCGCCGCCTTGATTGACGAACTGGGCGCGCGCGACCGGCTCTTCTTCCCCCGCCCCACCACCTCCATCTACCACCAGGGGCGCATCTATCCCTTTGATAGCCCCCTGCGCGTGCTCCGGTTTACCCCCATTTCGCTGGTGGACCGCCTCCGCGTCGGCCTGGTCACCCTCTACCTGCGGCTCACCCGCAACTGGCAACCGCTCGAAGGGATCACGGCCGAGGAGTGGACGCGCCGCGCCGTCGGCGGGCGGGCCTACGAGGTACTCTGGAAGCCCCTCCTGGTCAGCAAGTTCGGCGAGGAGCACTACCGCGACGTGAACATGGCCTGGCTGTGGGCCCGCCTGCACAAGCGGACCGCCCGCCTGGGCTATTTCGTGGGTGGTTTCCAGGGCTTTGCCGACCTGCTGGTCGAGCGCGTGCGGGCGCAGGGCGGCGAGGTGCGGCTGGAGGCAGCGGTGCACGCCGTCCGCCACGTCGCCGAAGGCTGCCTGCGGCTGGAGACAGCGGCCGGCTCCGCCGACTACGAGCAGGTGGTCGCCACCTGCTCCCCGCAGGAGATGCTGCGGCTAACGCCTGACCTCCCCGCCGATTACGCGGCGCAGTTGGCCCACCTCAAGTCCATGGGCGCGCTGGTGTTGGTCCTGGCCCTGCGGCACTCGCTCGTCTCCCGTCATTACTGGATCAACATCCCGGCGGGAGAGGGCTTCCCCTTCATGGGGCTGGTCGAGCACACCAACTACATCTCCCCCCAGCACTATGGCGGCGACCACCTGGTCTACTGTGGTGACTACCTGCCCCCCGAGCACCCCAGTTTCGCCTACACCAGGGAGCAACTGCTCGAGGCCTACCTGCCGGGGCTGGTCAAAATCAACCCCGACTTCCGCCTCGATTGGGTGCGTGCCAGTTGGATGTTCACCGAAACGTACGCCCAGCCGGTGCCTGGGCTCCACCACTCCCGCCACGTGCCCCCGCTGCAGACGCCCATCCCCGGCTTGTGGCTGGCGAACATGAGCCAGGTCTATCCCTGGGATCGTGGGAGCAACTACGCGGTGGAACTGGGGAGGCGGGTCGCACGGGAGGTGGTCCGATGAAGGCGGCCATCCTGGCAATCGGCGACGAATTGACCTCCGGCTACCGGCTCGACACCAACTCCCAGTACATCTCGCGCCACCTGGCCACCTTGCCGGCCGACGTGGTCCTCCATCTGACTGTGGGCGACGATCTGGCCGCCATCCACGAGGGGTTGCGCATCGTGCTGGAGGAAGCCGACGTCCTCGTCGTCACCGGCGGGCTGGGGCCCACGGAAGATGACCTGACCCGCCAGGTGCTGGCGGCCTACTTAAACCTGGACCTGGTCGAAGACGAGGAGGCGCTGGAACGCATGCGGGCCCGCTTTGCTCACCGCGGCCGCACCATGCCCGCAAGCAACCGCATCCAGGCCCAGGTACCCGCCGGCAGCACGATCATTCAGAACGACCGGGGCACCGCGGCCGGGTTCTACCTGGCCGTGGACGGCAAGCACATCTTCGTCACCCCCGGTATCCCCGACGAGATGGAAGGGATGCTGCAGGGGTTCATCCTGCCCCGGCTGCGGGAACTGGTGGGCACCGGCCATTGCACCCGGCGCGCGGCGCTCAAGGTCTATGGCCTGCCAGAATCGGAGATCAACGAGCGCACCCGGCCGCTCCTGGCGCGCGGCCGTAACCCGCTCCTGGGGCTGCTCCCCCACCGGGGCACCATCACCGTCGAGGTGGTGGCCGCCGGTCCGACGCCGCAGGCGGTGGACGCGCTGGTCGAGGCCGACCTGGTCCCGCTGCGGGCCGCCCTGGGGCGCTACGTCATCAGCGAGGACGAGCGGGAGCTGCCGCAAGTGGTGGCCGA
>DATKWP010000594.1:0-2325 GCA_035529535.1 Anaerolineae bacterium
CGTCATAAGAAAATCATCCGCCAGGCCAAGGGGTATTACGGCTCGCGCAGTCGCCGTTTTCGCCGGGCCAACGAAACGTGGATGAAGGCGCAATGGTACGCCTATCGGGACCGGCGGCAGCGCCGGCGGGACCTGCGGCGGCTGTGGATCGCGCGCATTAATGCCGCGGCCAGGGAGAACGGTCTGTCCTATAGCCGTTTCATCAGCGGGCTGAAGCAGGCCAACGTGGAACTGGACCGCAAGGTGCTGGCCGACATCGCCGTGCGGGACGCGGCGACGTTCTCCAGGCTGGTGGAGGTGGCAAAGACGCCGGCGCATTAGGCCAACGCGAGAGTCAGGCGTACGCCACAACGAGGGAGCCCAAGACCTGGCTCCCTTTTTTGTTGGGCTTAGCCCTCTCTCAGCCGCACGCTCAGCCCTGAATGTCGCTCCCGCACCTTGTCGTTGTGCACGGCGATGCCGATCGCCCGCCGCGTGCCCACCAGCACGACCAGCCGCTTGGCCCGCGTGATGGCCGTGTAGAGCAGGTTGCGCTGGAGCATCAGGTAGTGCTGTGTCAGTAACGGGATGACGACGGCCGGGTACTCCGCGCCCTGGCTCTTGTGCACCGACGCGGCGAAGGCGTGCACCAATTCGTCGGCCTCGCCCCAGTCGTAGACCACCGGCCGCCCGTCTATCGTCACTGCCAGCGTCTGTTCCACCTGGTCTATCCCTGTCACCCGGCCAATGTCCCCGTTGTAGACCTCTTTATCATAATTGTTGCGCACCTGCATCACCTTGTCGCCCACGCGGAAGAGCCGCCCGCCCAGCCGCCGTTCGGGCTTGCGCGGTGAGGCAGGGTTGAGTGTCTCCTGCAAACGGGCGTTGAGGCTGGCGACGCCGCACGCCCCGCGGTACATCGGCGCCAGCACCTGTACCTGGTCCACGGGGTCCAGCCCGAACTTGGCCGGGATGCGCTGCTGCACGACGTCCACCAGCAGGCCGGCGGCCTCCTCGGGGTCTTCCTTTGAGAAGAAGTAAAAGTCGTCGAACTGGTTGAGGATGGGCATCTGGCCCTGGTTGATGCGGTGGGCGTTGACGACGATGCCGCTCTCGGCGGCCTGGCGAAAGATCGTCGTCAGCCGCACGACGGCGGCGCGGCCGGAGCCGATGACGTCGCGCAGAAAGTCGCCTGCGCCGACGGAGGGGAGTTGGTCCACGTCGCCGACGAAGAGCACGTGCGCCGCTGGGTCTACCGCCTTGAGCAGGTGATTGGACAGCAGGAGGTCGAGCATGGACGCCTCGTCCACGATCAGGCAGTCCACCTCCAACGGGTGCTCCTCGTTGCGGCGGAACCCTTCCTGTGGGGAGTACTCGAGCAAGCGGTGGACGGTTTTGGCCGGCCGGTCCGTCGCTTCCGACAGCCGCTTGGCGGCGCGGCCGGTAGGGGCACACAGGGCGTAGCGGCATTTCAGTGCCTCCAGCGCCCCGATGACGGTGCGCACGGTGACGGTCTTGCCCGTGCCGGGGCCGCCGGTGAGCACCGTGACCTTGTGGGTGAGGGCAGCGCGCACGGCCTCCCGTTGTTCGGGGGACAGTTCGATGGCCGAGCCTCGCGTGACCTGCGCCAGCAGCGCGTCCCAATTTACGCTGCGGAAGCGGTGCAGCCGGGTGGCCGGGCTTTCGACCAGCGCCCGCAGCCGGTTGGTGACGCCGACCTCGCCGTAGTAGAAGGGGGCCAGGTAGACGGCCTGTTCCTCGCGCACCTGTGGCGATCGTAGGGGCTGGGCTTGCCCCTGCTCTGAAGGATCGCCCCTACGACCGAGGGTGGGGTAGACGAGCGTCTCGCGGCGCACGATCTCGTCGGTGTCCAGCACCTCGATGGCTTCCTTCACCAGCGCCGGGTCCACTGCCAGCAGTTCGGCCGCCTCGCTGGTCAGGTCGGGCTCGGGTGCGTACGTGTGCCCGTCGTTGGCCAGTTCCGAGAGCGTGTGGGCCACGCCGGCCTGCACGCGCGAAGGGGCGTCGGGCGGCAGCCCCAGGTCGCGGGCGATCTTGTCGGCGGTCTTGAAGCCCACGCCCCAGATGTCGCGGGCCAGCCGGTAGGGGTCTTCCTGCACCACCTGGAGCGCATCGTCGCCGTAGGTCTTGTAGATTTTGACGGCCAGCCCGGTGGTGACGCCGTGGCTCTGCAAGAACAGCATGACCTCGCGGATGTGCTTCTGCTCCTCCCAGGCTTTGGCGATGGCGGCCGCCCGCTTGGGCCCCACGCCCAGCGCCTCCCGCAGCCGGCGGGGGTCTTCGTCGAGCACGCGCAGCGTGTCGGCACCGAAGCGCTGGACGATG
>DATKWP010000595.1:0-2199 GCA_035529535.1 Anaerolineae bacterium
CTATGAACTGGAGGAGTTGATCGCCATCTACCTGCGGGAGGTGCGCCAGCGAGTGGAGGCCCAGGCAGGCCAGGCCGTGGATGGGGTGGTGCTGGGCCGCCCGGTGAACTATGTGGGCAGCGGCGACGAGGCGGGCAACGAACGGGCCAGGGAACGGCTGCGGCGCGCCGCCGAAAAGGCCGGCTTTCGGGAGGTCGCCTTCGAGTTGGAGCCGGTGGCCGCCGCACTCCACTATGAATTGATGGCCCGCAAGCCCCAGAATATCGTCGTCTTCGACTTTGGCGGCGGCACGCTGGACATCACCGTGATGCGCATCGGCGAGCCGGGCCACCGGCGAGTGTTCGCCACCGGCGGCGTGGGCATCGCCGGGGATGCGTTCGACCAGCGCATCATTGAGGGGCTGATATTGGACCACTTTGGGCGCGGGTCCACCTGGGGCGAGGACGGCGCCCCCTTCCCCACCCAGTACACCGATGCGCTGGTGCACTGGCAGACGATCCCCGAACTGAACCGCCCGGAGACGTTGCACTTTTTGCAGTTGGCGCAGATCACGGGTAGCCACCCGGCGCGCGTGCGGGCGCTGGAGTCGCTCCTGGTCAACAACCAGGCTATCCGGCTGATTGACGAGGTAGAGCGGGCCAAGGTGGCGCTCTCGACGGCCCGCTTTGCGCTGGTGCGGCTGGCCGGCCAGGACATGGACGTGTGGCAGCCGCTGACCCGCTCCCAGTTCGAGGCACTCATCGCCGAGGCGACGCGGCGGATCGAAGGGTGCCTGCTAGACACGCTGGCGCGCTCCGGCCTGGGGGTGAACGAGATTGGCACGGTGGTGCGCACGGGCGGCTCGGCGCAGATTCCGTGCTTCGTCGAGCTGCTGGGACGGATGTTTGGGCCGGAGAAGGTGGTGCTGTCGGACGTGTTCAGCGGGGTGACGGCGGGGCTGGCGATTCGGGCGGGGAAATGGAACCACGCCTGATCCCTGCGCGGGAGGCGCGCATCGAGATGCGGGTGGTGAACTCGCGCTTCATCGCCACGGCTGGGCCGGTGTTCAGCGTGGAGGAAGCGAAGGCATTCGTCGTCCGCATCAAGGGCGAGTTCGCCGACGCGTCGCACAACGTACCGGCCTATCTGATCGGCCACGGGGCGACGGTGACCGCCCACTGCACGGACGACGGCGAACCGGCAGGGACGGCGGGGCGGCCAGCGCTGGCCGTGCTGCGCGGCAGCGGCCTGGGGGACGTGGCCGTAGTGGTGACGCGCTATTTCGGCGGCACCAAGTTGGGGACGGGCGGGTTGGTGCGGGCCTACAGCGACGCCACGCGCGAGGTCCTGGCCGTGCTACCTCGGGCGGCCAAGGTGCCGACACACACGGCGCTCATCGTGACGCCGTACAACTTGTTCGAGCGGGTGCGCCTGGCGGTGGCGGCGCACCGGGGGGAAATCCTGAGCGAGGAGTTTGCGGCCGAGGTGACGGTGACGGCCCGCTTCGCCGTGGAGCACTTTCCCGCGTTTCGAGCGGCCGTGCAGGAAATGTCCGGTGGAAAGATCGAGGCGGAAGTGATCGAGACGAACGAGGCGACGATCATGCCCATCCCTTCATAGTCCCTCATCCCCGAACAGGTCGCGCAGCGCGTCTTCCCAGACGCTGCCGAGGCGATCGAAGGGCTCTTCGGTGAAGCCCGTGTTCACGTTCTTCATATAGTCCTGCACGTCCAACTGGGGCAAGGTCTCGGCCAGTTGCTCGATCTTGGAGGCCCAGGCGGTGATGAGTTCCGTGCTTTTGCTTTCCAGGTCCGACAGGTCCAGCCCCAGGCTGAACATGGAATCCAGCCTCTTCATGACGTCGTACCAGGCCTTAAAGTCTTCCCCGATGGCGATAGGATGAACGATGGCCGAGCGCGTGGAGAAGTTGTAGGCGGGCACGAGCGCGTAGAAGGCGAAAAACTCGATGCCCCTGGCCTCCGCGCGATCGGCCAGGTACGTGCTGATGGTCGCCCCACCCTCGTAGTCGGAGAAGCGGACCGCGTACTGGGCCAGTTCGTCCTTCATCTGCGGCAGGCTATACACGCACGAGATGTCCCGCTCCCGGTCGTACGGCACCGGGCCGTACACCCCCGCCACGGCCGCCACCCTTTGGACGCCCAATTCCCCTACGGCATCGAAGAACGCTTCGGCATAGCGCTCCTCGTTCTGGTGGGGCTC
>DATKWP010000596.1:0-10101 GCA_035529535.1 Anaerolineae bacterium
CTAAAGCCGCGCCGAGCCAACGTGTCCAGTTCCTCGTCGGGCACGTGGTCCAGCCGCGTCATCGAGCGACCATAGCGTTTGGAAAGTTGGTCCAGCCACACGTAGGCATTCTTGGCGATCAACACCAGCGTGGGCATCCAATCCCGGTCGGGGCTGAAACGCTCGAGATCCCATTCGAGCCCGGCGAACTCGTACACCCGGCTGGGGCCCGGCCCCGGGAAGATCGCCCTCTCTTCCTCCTGGATCAGGTCCAGACTGCTCAACAAACGGTATACGTACCGGCCGATCAAGTACCCCCAGCGCTCCCGGATGTACTCCAACTGCCCGGGCAGCGAGTGGGGCACCGCAACGGCGGGGCTACGGAGCATATCCACCAGGTTCTGGTTGTCGGGCCCGAAAGCAGGCTGCGTCTCGAAGAACGCGCGCAATTCAGACACGATCTGATTGTACGCCGTCTCCCTGCCCAGTGCGGCGTGGTCGAATAGTTCCAGGAATGGGGAGAAGGCCGGGTTGGCGTTCGCCAGCCAGAGCATCAGCAGCTCTTCCAGCACGATCTGGCGATGGGGGACCCCGGCGGTTTCCCCCTCCAGGTAGCCTGCGAGCGGCACCTCCTGCCGGTATACGGCGAGCGGGGGGAATTCGTCCACGAAGCGGCAGAGCGCCGCGTCCACCGCTTCCCTGCCGAGCCTCTCGTCCAGCCAATCCAGCGCCTGCCCGAACGCCTGCGGGTTGCGCTGCTCCCGGTACAGGCCGGCCACGTAATGCAGGACCTCGTCAATTAGCCCCATCGCGTTGATCTGCCCGGCTTTGACGGCCCGTTCGGGGAAGCGGACCAGGTCCCGCCTGCGGTTCATTTTCTGGGCGAACACTCGTGCGGCGTGAAAGTTGGCGAAAATGACGTTTCCGCTCAAGGCAAACAGGGCCTGATTGAACTGATACAGGTCCCGTGCCTTGCGAGAAACGTGAAATTCCATCTACTCACCCACCGTGCCGACGATCGTCCCGCTGGGGACGTCACCCATTGCAAAGGCGCCCTCCCCGAGGTCCGCCGCGATCGTGCAATCGCGGCCAATGCGCACACGGGCCGGAATCGGCGTGTTCTTGCCCACCACGGTGAGCTCACCGTGCAGGCCGGGCGCCTGCTGGTGTACTTTACCGGTGTACTCACCGACATCGTCTCCCCAGCCCACCTGAGCCTCCGCTCCGACCCGCACACACTTGTCCAGGATCGCGTGGTCGAGGATCGCCCCTTCCTCAATCACCGTGTCGGTCAGAACGATGGAATGGCGCACGACCGCCCCCCGCCCCACCACCACCCCGGGCGAGAGCACCGAGCGCTCGACGGTACCCTCGATCACACATCCATCAGTAATGAGAGAATGGACTACCCTGGCTTCACCCCGCACGTTGACCGGGGGGCGCTCCTCGCTGCGAGTGTGGATGATCCACTCCCGATCCAGCAGGTCCAGCCGGGGCTCATCCGCCAGCAATTCCATGTGGGCCTGCCAGTACGCCTGGACCGTGCCCACGTCCACCCAGTAACCGTGGTACGGGAAGGCGTACACGCCGTGATTTTCCACCATCCGGGGCACGATGTTTGCGCCAAAATCGTGGCGCGATCCGGCGCAGGTATGGTCGGCCGCCAGGACCTCGTACAGCGCGTCGGCGTTGAAGACGTAGACGCCCATTGAGGTCAACGTCCCCCGCGGCCGGACCGGCTTTTCCTCGAAACCGATCACCCGGTACTCTTCGTCGGTCTCCAGGACACCGAAGCGAGATGTCTCTTCCGAGGCGACGCGCACCGTGGCGACGGTCAGGTCGGCCCCGTGGTCCACGTGAAACGCCGCCAGCACGTCATAGTCCATCTTGTAGACGTGATCACCCGCCAGGATCAGGACCGCATCGGGGCGGTAATGGCGGATAAAGTCCAGATTCTGGTAGATCGCGTCAGCGGTGCCCTGGTACCAATCGGCATCGCGGGAACCGACGTAGGGTTGGAGCAGGCTGACGCCCCCGGTCGCGCGATCCAGGTCCCAGGGCTGGCCGGCACGGATGTGGTCGTTGAGGGAGCGAGGCCGATACTGGGTGCAGATACCCACGGTAAAGATGCCCGAATTGACACAGTTGGAGAGCGTAAAGTCAATGATCCGGTACTTGCCGGCGAACGGGACGGCCGGCTTGGCCCGTTTCTGCGTCAGCACACTCAACCGGCTGCCGGTACCACCCGCCAGAATCATCGCCAGGGTGCGCATCCCGTCCCCTACGTGCCGTGGAGTTCCATGGCGCGCTGGTAGAGCCGGACGTATTCGCGCGCCGAAGCGGCCCAGGAGAAATCAGCCGCCATGCCCCGCTGCTGCAATGCACGCCACGCCTTCTTGTTGCGATAGACCTTCAGCGCGCGCCCTAACGCGGCCTGGCAAGCCTCCGCAGTATAGTCGGTGAACGTGAACCCGGTACCCTGCCCAAGCCTCGGAGAGCGCGCCACGGTTTCGGTGACCGTATCGGCCAGCCCGCCGGTCGCCCTCACGACGGGCACGCAACCATAGCGCATCGCGATCATCTGGCCCAACCCACATGGCTCGACAGCGCTAGGCATCAGGAACATGTCGGCGCCGGCGTAGATGCGGCGAGCCAACACGTCGTCGAACTTGAGATGGGCACGCATGGTATCAGGGAAGCGAGCCTGGACGCGCTCGAACATCTCGTGGTACTCGGGCTGGCCGGTGCCCAGCAGGATGAACTGCGCCTCCCCTTGCAGCAGCCACTCCAACACTGGCTCCATCAGGTCCATGCCCTTGACCCCGTCCAGCCGCGAGACCATCCCGACCAGGGGCGCCTCGGGCCGCACAGGGAGGCGCACCTGCTGCTGCAAGGCCGTCTTGTTGGCCGCCCGCCGGTCGAGCGTCTCAGCGTCGAAGCGGTGGGGAATGCTGGAGTCGGCAGCCGGATTCCACTGTTCGTAGTCAATCCCATTCAGCACGCCGAACAACCGATCCTGCCGCTCTCGCAGCAGAGGGTCCAAACCCATCCCCATCCCCGGTGCGAGGATCTCTTGCGCGTACTGCTTGCTGACCGTGTTGACCAGGTCTGCATGGGCAATGCCCTGGGCCATCCAGTTCACTGTTCCGGGTTGTTCGACGGCCAGATGCTTCACGTACTCCATCTGCGCAAACGTCAGGATCAGCCGGCCTGCGATGCCTTGATAGGCCATGTTATGGATAGTGAAGAGGGTGGCGATGTCGCGGTAGAAGGGTTCCCTACGGCCAGCCGTGTTCAGCCAGGTCGGCACGATGCCGGTGTGCCAGTCGTTGGCATGGATCACGTCGGGCCTCCAGTCCAGGAGCCGCAGGGCAGCCAGAGACGCCCGCCCGAACACGGCAAAGCGCTGGGCGTCATCCTCGAAGCCGTAGACCCGGTCACGGGAAGAAAAGTACGACTCGCTCCAGATGAAATAGGCGGGGACGCCCCCGTCCATGGTACTTCCAAGCAGGTGGACGTGCTCCCCCTCAGGCGCGAGCGGTATAGAGAAGGGCTCCCCGATCTTTTCCAGGTGGAACTGCTCACTGCGGATGGTGCCATAGCGTGGCATCATCAGCCGGATATCGGCGCCCAATGCTCGAATGGCCTGGGGCAATGAGCCAGCGACGTCAGCCAACCCCCCCACCTTGGCGAAGGGTACTGCCTCGGCGGCGAGGAACAAGATTTTCAGTGATTTTTCGTACATCGAATCATCCCCCGATCTGCACACGGCATCATCCAGGTGTGGGCGTAGGCGTGGGCGTAGGCGTGGGCGTAGGCGTGCGGGTAGGAAAAGGGGTCACGGTAGGAGCCGGGGTGGGCGTAGTAACGCGTTGAGGCACGAGCGTCACCGCCAGGCTGAGCGCCATGCTAGCCACGACCAGCAGGCTTATAATCCAAAGTGTGATACGCGCCGGGCGTGCCCACCCGCTGTGTACCCACCCGCGTCGCCGGGATTGTGAGCGGCGCACAGTCCCTCCTGTCACCGATTGCTGTTTGACATGATTATAGCACAGCCATGAGGAGACACAAGCGAGCCTTCTCTACTTCGTCGGGTGTACCCACCCGCGTACTCACCCGCTCTGGCCCTCGGCACTGCGTCGCACGCGCAACCGCAGCCCTGCTACGTCCACGACCTCGACCTGCTCACCCGTGGCGAGCGGGCCGCCCGGGTGTACTTTACCCGCACGGGTGTACTCACCCGCAGTGTACTCACCCGCAGTGTACTCACCCGCAGTGTACTCACCCGCATCGTCAGCCACCGCCGTCCACAACTCCCCCGCTACCCACACCGTTCCCTCAGGGTCCAGCGGAGACCGCACGATGCCCCGTTGGCCGATCAGCACTCCCGTACCGGTCACGGGTCGCAATCTCTGAGCACGCAATCCTTTGGCCGCGATGAAGGCAAAGAATCCCCCACTCACCAGGCCTATCACCACGACCAGCGGCACCGAGACCCTGCCGTACGGTGATCCTACCGGGAGGTTGAACAGGATCAAGGCCCCGGCGATGAGCGTTCCAATGCCGGCGAAGGTCAGGGCCTCTACGCCCGGCGTCCTCAGGTCGAGCAAGAACAGGATGAAGGACACTCCGATCAGCAACAATCCCAGCCAGTTGAGCGGCAGGATGCGCATGGCGTAGGCAGCCAACGCCAGGCAGAGCACACCCAGCAGCCCGGCCACCCACCCACCTGGCGCCGAGAGTTCCAACAGGATCAACTGAATGCCGAGCACCAGGAGCAGAAAAGCCACGTTGGGGTTGATGAGCACGCTTAGCACCTGCTCGACGGGCGACATGGGAACCTGGCGCACCGCTGCACCGGCCGTATGCAGGGTGATGGTACCGGTACCCAGCGGCACCGTACGCCCATCGAACTGCGCCAGCAAATCATCCAGATCGTCGGCCACTGCGTCAATCAACCCCATGTCCAGCGCCTCCTGCTCGCTGGCGGTCTCACTCGCGCGGATGGCCCGCTCAACCCATTCCACTGCCGCCTGGCCACGTCGCGCGGCCAGGGCCCCCGCGCGTTCCACCATCACGTTGGCGATTTTTTCCACTGTATCGGCGCCTACCTCCACCTCGCCCGTGGTCACCGGGTGGGCTGCGCCGATGGTCGTGTGGGGAGCCATAGCAGCCCCCGAGGCCGCCAACGTGATCAGCGCACCGGCCGAAGCAGCCATCCCGCCCCGCGGCCAGACGTAGACGATGACCGGCACCTCCGCATTTTCCAGCGTCTCCATGATCTGTAGCATGGCCGTGAGGTCGCCGCCGGGAGTATCGAGCAGGATGACGGCGGCGTGTGCTTCCTCCCGTTTGGCCAACTCGATGCCTCGGGTGATGTAGTCGGCAGTCGCGCTCGAGATCGCGCCGTCCACGGTCAGCACGTACACTTCCCGTTCCGCCTGCGCTGCCCCGTATGACACCAGGACCACCAACAAACACACCGCCCCTGCCAGCACCCGCATGCCCCTTTTCATCTCCCCCTCCACCTATCCCATTGCGCCTTACGCCCTGCGCATTCCGCATTCCGCATTCCGCATTCCGCATTACACCTCACCACCCCATTATACTCCAAAACCTATCTCCATGCATCCGATCAAGTGACCAGTATCCAGCCTCCAACCTCCAACCTCCACTAGCCAACTCCCGCCTTTCATTGTACAATACCGCGCGATGCCGACCCCGATCATGCACCTGGCTTTGGCTGAACAGATCCTGCGCAGGGACGACCTCCCCCCCACGATCCACCGCCTGCTGAGCCAGCAGCGCGGCCCGTTCCTGCTGGGCCACACAGCCCCCGACGTCCAGACCGTCAGCGGACAGACCCGCGAGGGAACCCACTTTTACACCATCCCGCGCACCTCGGCTCGCCCGGCTCACGAGGCGCTTTTCACGGTCCATCCGGCGCTCGCCCATCCAGAAGTGCTTCCACCGGCGCAGGCCGCCTTCGTCACGGGCTACGTCGCTCACCTCTTGCTGGACGAACTCTGGCTCGACGACGTATACTCGCCCTACTTTGTGGGACAGGCATGGGGCACCCGGCGTGAGAGGCAGTTCTCGCACAACGTCCTGCGCACCTGGATGGACCACCAGGACCAGCAGCGGCTCAATGGCAGCGTGACCGCGGCACTGCGAACAGCCGCTCCTCGCAACTGGCTGCCCTTCGTCGGCGACAAATACCTGCGGGCCTGGCGCGACTGGCTGGTCGAACAACTCAGCCCGGGGCAGGGGGTGCAGACCGCCGAGGTCTTCGCCCAACGGATGGGCATCTCTGCGGCCGAGGTGGAAACCGTGCTTCACTCGCCACAGCAGATGGGAGAGCGCATCTTCCGCCGCATCCCCCGCTCCGCTCTCGACGCCTTTCACGACACAGGCTACACGCGCACTGTAGCCCTGATCACCGCGTATCTGGGAGGATACCACCACCAGCCAGATGACCCATTACCCATTTACTCACCTACTCTTTAAGGAGGCCTACACGTGAACATCCTGGTCACCGGCGGTGCTGGCTACATCGGCAGCATCGTCACCGAGGAACTCGTCAGGCAAGGGGACACAGTCGTCGTATTCGACAACCTGTACTATGGCCACCGGGCCGCCGTGCATCCTGAGGCGGCTTTCGTCGAGGGGGACCTGGCCGACCGGGCCGCGCTCAAGCCTCTGTTCGATACCTACCACGTCCAGGCGGTGATGCACTTTGCCTCGTATACCCTGGTCGGCGAATCCATGCAGCAGCCCTTCAAGTACGTGGGCGACAACGTCACCAACGCTCTGAACCTGCTGCAGGAGGCGGTCGCCCACGGGGTGCGCCGCTTCATCCTCTCTTCCACCGCCAACCTCTTCGACGACCCGCAGCACATGCCGATTGATGAACAGGAACGCATCGTCCCCGGCAGCCCCTACGGCGAATCCAAGAACATCATCGAGCGCATCCTCTACTGGTTGGACCGTGTCTACGGCTTCCGCTACGCGGCACTGCGCTACTTTAACGCCGCCGGCGCCTCCCCCACCGGCGAGCGGGGCGAAGACCACGACCCCGAGACGCACCTCATCCCCCTCGCGCTGCAGGTGGCGCTGGACCAGCGCGAAAAGATCGTCATTTTCGGCGACGATTATCCTACCCGCGATGGCACCTGCGTGCGCGACTACGTCCACGTGACCGACCTGGCCCAGGCCCACATCCTGGCCCTGCGCGCGCTGGAACAAGGCAGCCGCACCTACAACCTGGGCAACGGCCAGAGCTTTACCGTCGAGGAGGTCATCGAAACCTGCCGCCAGGTGACCGGCCACCCGATCCCGGCCGAGGTCGGCCCCCGCCGCCCGGGTGACCCGGCCGTGCTCGTCGCCTCTAGCGCCAGGATCCGCCGGGAACTGGGCTGGCAGCCCCAATACCCCGACCTGCGGACTATCGTCGAGCACGCCTGGGCGTGGCACCGTACCCATCCCCACGGCTACGGAGAGTGATGCGCGTCGCCATCAATGCCTGGTTCTGGGATAGCCCCACCACCGGCAGCGGGCAGTACACCCGCTGCCTGGTGGAGCACCTGGTCGCGCTCAACGCAGGCCTGCAAGTCACCCTCGTCCAACCTCCAACTTCCAATCTCCAATCTCCAACGTCCAACCTGGGCAAAGTCCACTTCGAGCAAATCACCTTCCCCACCACCTGCCGCCGCCTGGGAGCCAACGTCGCCCACGTGCCATATTGGGCGCCGCCCCTTCGCCCTTCCGTTCCCACCGTCGTCACCATTCATGACCTCATTCCCTTGCTCTTGCCCGAGTATCGGGGCGGGCCGCTGGTGCGGCTGTACACCGCGCTGGTCGCCGCTGGCGCGCGGCGCGCGGCGCTCGTGCTCACCGATTCGCAGGCCTCCCGGCGGGACATCCTCACCCGCCTGGGTCTACCGGCTGAGCGCGTGCGCGTCGTCTACCTGGCTGCCGACGAGCGCTACACCCCCATCGCTGCCCCCGGCGACGTGCCGGCCCGCGCGCGCTACGGCCTGCCAGAGCGGTACGTGCTCTACCTGGGCGGCTTCGACGTACGCAAGAACCTGGCCACCGTGCTCGGCGCGTATCGTTGGGCCGGCCCAGCCATCGGCGATGGATGTCCGCTGGTCGTCGCCGGACGGCTGCCCGACCGGGACACCTCCTTCATCCCCGACCCGCGCCGGTTGGCCCGGGAACAGGGGCTAGATGAGAGAACCGTGCGCTTCATCGGCGTGGACCAGGCCGCCAAGCCTGCCCTCTACCGGGGGGCCACCGCCTTCATCTTCCCCAGCCGCTACGAGGGTTTCGGCCTGCCGCCGCTGGAAGCGCTGGCCTGCGGTACACCGGTCGTGGGTTCTAACACCGCCTCCCTCCCCGAAATCGTGGGCGATGCGGGGATGCTCTTACCTCCCGACGACGCCGAGGGCATGGCAAATGCGCTCACCCAACTGGTGACCGACGAGGACTTCCGCGCCGAACTGAGCCGCCGTGCGCTGGCCCAGGCCGCCCGCTTCTCCTGGCAGCGCACCGCCCAGCACACCCTCGCCGCCTACAAAGACGCAGCACTATAACCCGTAGTCTCCATTCTCCATTCTCCATCCTCCATTCCCCATTTGTCATTTGTCATTTCCTCATTTGTCATTCCCCCCATCCCTCTTCCCCCTTCCGCCAGAATGTGCTACAATACCCGGCAGAAGTGGGGAATCGGCATGCCGAACGATCTGGCAAAGCAACTGAAGCAGATACCACTGTTTGCCCAACTCAACCGGGATGACCTCAAGGCGGTCGCCCGGCTGGTTCAGAGCGACCAGTACCCGGCCGGCAGCCAAGTCTGCCACCAGGGAGAACTCGGCGAAACGGCCTATTTCGTCGAAAGTGGGCAACTCAGCATCTTGTACACCAACCCGCAGGGGATCGAACTAGAGGTTGGCAGCCTGGGGCCAGGCGCATTCGTTGGCGAGACCTCGCTCTTGCTCGGCGAAATGCGCGACGCCACCGTCACAGTCGTTCAGGACGCCACCTTGCTGTACTTGAACAAGGACGACTTTGACCAGTTGCTGCGCGAACGACCATGGATGCTCAGATACCTCCAGATGCGGTCCGATGTTGCTCGGAAGCGCCGTGCCAGGCGTTTCAAAGGGCAGGGCCCGGACGAAATCGTGCTCGTCAGCGCGCACAGGCACAACGCCATGCTGCTCCCCCGGCTCATCTCCCCTGGCTTCGTATTCCTGGTGGACCTGCTGGGCTGCAGTTATTGGTACCAGCGCGCTGGCTCGCTCTTGGTCCTGGCCATCATGGCCATCCCCGGCCTGGCCATGTTCCTGTTCATGTTGTACCTGATCATGGACCACGTGGACGACATATACATCGTGACCAACAAGCGGGTGATCCGCCGGGAGCAGGTCCCCTTCAGGCAGGAGAGCCGCGTCGAGGCCCCTCTGCGCAAAGTCCAGGACATCCAGGAGTCACAGTCAGGGCTGCTGGCCCAGTTGTTCAACTTTGGTGACCTGATCATCGAGACGGCTGGAGAGAAGGGCCACGTGGCCTTTCGCGAGATCTCCAGGCCTTCAGAGGTAAAAGACATCATCTTTGAGCAGATCCGCCGTATGCAGGCGGGGGCCAAGGCGGAAGAACGGGCGGCCATCCGCGACGACATGCGGCAGTATTTCGGCATCGCACACCCGCAGGACGAGCCTCCCGCGTCAACGACCTCCCCAAAAGAACGGCGTTTCAAACTGACTGTGCCTCCATTCCTGCTCATGTTCGTGAGCATCGTGACCTACTTTTTCCCTCCACTGCAGCACGTCCAGGGAGACACCATCACCTGGCGCAAACACCGGATCATCCTACTCCCGTCCATTGCGCCCCCCACGCTGCTCATCGTTCTGGCCACCGTCGTCGCCATCTACGCATTGCGTCACAACTCTGCTCCTCTAGGTTCCATCCTGGCCGGCTACAGCGTCGCGCTGGTCTTCTTCATCCCCTGGTGGCTGTGGAAGTTCGACGACTGGCAGAACGACATCTACCAGGTCACCGCCACGCGCATCATTGACGTCGAAAGGTCACCCTTCTTCCTGCACGAAGAGCGCCGTGAGGCCA